>JALSTE010000174.1 GCA_026983855.1 Acidimicrobiia bacterium | reverse complement strand
CAGCACGGCGTGGGCCCCCGGTATCTCCACCGCCTCCCCGCCGAGGTCCTCGAACCGGATACGGCCGAACAGCCCGAAGAAGAGACCGGCCCCCGAACCCCCGAGGGGAAGTATCCCCGGTGGGACCGGGCGCCGATCCCGCAGGGGGCCACCACCGGAGGTCGACACCAGGTCGATGTAGGGCCCTTCCCGGCGATTGCGGTGGTAGATCCACACCCCGCCGTCGGGACCGGGGGCCACGGCGGTGGCCGGGGCCAGCTCCACGGGGGCGACCCTGGAGTCCGCGGCCAGGAACACCGCCATCTCACCCGACACCCCCACCGCGCCCCCCTCGACGGCCACCAGGGGGCGGGTGAGAGGCAGGTCATCGGGGGTGCCGGGCCCCAGGTAGACGGCCAGGGGATCGACGTCGAGGAGTTCAACCCGTCCACCTCCGGCGACCATCAGCCGGCTGTGGGTGCGAACAGGGGCCGCCACGGGGGTGGGGGGCCGGGCCGCGTCCCAGACCAGGTCCACAGTCAGGACCGCGGTTCCCGGGTCGAGGGACCGCCCGGCCTCCGGTGGGGGCTCGGGGGGTGCGCTACGCACCCGTGAGACCACGAACCCACCGACCACGAGCGCGAGGACGGCCAGAACCACCGCGGGGCCGGGCCGTCGGTCGATGTCCTCCACCCGACTCATTCAACTCGATACCCGCAGGTTCAGCCCACCGCGGCCTCGGTACCCCCCAGGCCCGCCAACACGGCGACGGCCATGGCCCGGTGGCCCTCCCCGTTGGGGTGGACACAATCGGCGGCGTTGACCCAGGTGTCCTCGTCACCGTGACCCCGACGGCAGAACGGGTGGATACCCCGGGTGGGAACGGGCAGGTGGCGGGTGATGAAGCCCCCACCGGCCCGCAGGAAGTCCGGGCCCCGACCGTTGGGGGCACCGTGACCGTCGAGGACGTCGGCGAAGTCCACCACGATCACCCTCCCCCGGAAGGGACGGGCCACGCGGTGCACGGCCTCGGAGAACATCGACACCACCTGGTCGGTGGCGGCCACGAAGCAGTCACCCCGGCACCGGTTCACCCCCTGGGGCCGACCCGAGGTCGGATTGTGCAGGGTGGTCACCACGATGGTGGAGTCGGTGCCCCGCACCAGCTCGGCCAGCAGATGCTCCAGATCCGAGGCCATGGCGTCCACCCGGGCCCGGGCCACGTCGGGAAGGAATCGTCCCCGGTCGAAGAAGTCGCCGGGACGATCGAAACGCAGGTCGTTGGCCCCCACGGTGAGGGTGATGAGCCCCGGGTTGACCCTCCGGGCCCACTCGAGCTGGCTCAGGGGCCCCATGGCGGCGAAACTCCCCGCTCCTCCCCCGACCGGCTCGGTCTCCAATTCCGAGGTGACCGCACCGCTGCAGGCCACCTGATGGAACAGCGGGGTCACCTCGCCACGGGCGACGGGACCATCGGGATCCGACTCCCACCCCCTCACCAGGGCGGCGAAGACCCTCCCCGGATAGGACGCCGAGGCCGCCCGCCAGCAGGGATCGAGGCCGAGGTAGTCCCCCCGCTGCAGACCGTGTCCCGAGGCGATCGAGTCCCCCATGGCCACCACGTCGTAGGGGCGGTGGGGATGGTGCACGTCGACGGTGACGGTCATCGCCACCCGACGACGTCCGACGTCCACCAGATACCGCAGCCGGTGACGACCGACCTGGTCCGATGAGGGTCGCCACAGCAGCAATCCCCCCGGACCGGCCACCCGCGCCCCGGCGGGAAGGGTCTCCCAGGTGACGTCTGGAGCCCCTCCGGCCACCGGGGGTTCGAAGATGAGGGCCCGCCCGACCTGCACCGTCTGCACCGGTGGTTCGGTGATCCTCAGCACCGTGGCCCCACCCGAGGTGGCCAGGGCGACCTCGGCCGCGCCCAGGGGCAGGACTAGGAGCAGGGAGAGCAGGACCAGGCGAACCCCCCGGAGCCCCCCAAACCGGCGGCACGGACGGAATGACCGGAACGGGCACAGCCCGCACCCGTGGAACCGGGCCCGGCTCAATCCCGCTCCCCCAGGCCGGGGATCTCCCCGAGGGTGATCCAGTGGACCAGACCGTTGGGGTCCAGGGGCCCGCAGAACACGTTGCCCTGGGCCAGCTCGAACCCCAGCCTCCCCAGGGCCCTCACCTGGCCGGTGGTCTCGACCTGTTCGGCCACGACCCGCAGTCCCATGGCCCGGGCCAGGGACAGTGAGGCCACCAGGGCCGAGTCGTCACCGCCGGGGAGATCCAGGGTGGCGACCAGCGAACCGTCGATCTTGAGGGTGTCGATGGGGTACCGCCCGAGCCTCTCGACTGAGGTGTGACCGGTACCGAAGTCGTCCATGGCGATGCGGACCCCGATCACATGTAGTGCGTCGAGGGCGGCGGTGGCCGCCACCGGGTCATCGTTGATGGCCGACTCCGAGATTTCCACCGTGAACCGGTCGGCGTCGAGTCCCGCCTCGGCCAGGGCCCCGGCCACCTCGTCGCCGAGATCGGCCGAGCGCACGGTGGCCGAGCCCAGGTTCACGCTGACCGAGGCCGGGGAGTTCTCGCCCAGCTCATCCCGCCACTGGGCGAGTTGCTCCACCGCCGCGGTGATGACCCAGCGGTCGAGGTCGGGGACCATCCCGACGTCACCGAACTGGGTGAGGATCTCAGCGGGGGTCAGGGTTCCCCGGTCGGGATGGTCCCACCGGACCAGGGCCTCCACCCCCACCACCCTCTCGTCCACCAGGTCGATGATCGGCTGGTACTCCAGACGGAGCTGCCCATCCTCGAGGGCCCGGCGGGCCTCGGTGCGGGAACGTTCTCTGCGTTCGGTGCGGTCGGTCACTGACTCCGAGTGCAGAACGTAGCGGCCCTTGCCCCCCTCCTTGGCCCGGTACATGGCCACGTCGGCGTCCTGCACGAGCTCCTCGGGGGTGGAGGCCGCCCCACTGCCCACGGCGATACCGATGCTGGCCGAGGTGGTGACCTGCTGACCGGAGATGACGAACGGTTCCTCGAGGGCCCGGCACAACCTCTGGGCCACCACGGTGGCGTCCTCGGGCTCGGCCATCTCCGAGCACAGCACCACGAACTCGTCACCACCGAATCGGGCCACGGTGTCGCTGGGCCGCACCGATCGGCGGAATCTCTCGGAGATCCCGATGAGCAGGTCGTCACCGGCGGTGTGGCCCATGCGGTCGTTCACGGTCTTGAGGTTGTCGAGATCGCAGAAGAGCACGGCCACGGGGGAACCGCTGCGGCTGGAACGGGCCAGGGCGTCCTGGAGGCGGTCCATGAACTTGGCCCGGTTGGCCAGCCCGGTCAGGGAATCGTGAAGGGCCTGGTGGGCGAGCTGGGTCTCCACCTGGCGCTGTCGTTGCACGTCGCTGGCCAGGGTGTCGGCCATGCGATCGAAGGTCTCCGACAGGCGACCCACCTCGTCACCGGTGCGAAGCCCCGAACGTCGGGAGAGATCACCCTCGCCGATGGCGTCGGCCGCCTCACGGATCCGGGACAGTCGACGGGCCAGTTGCCGACCCAGCAACCACGACAGGAGCACCCCCAGGGCCGCGGCCAGGGCGGCGGCGGCGATAACCGCGTTGCGGATCGACCCCAGGGGGGCCAGTACCGCTGACCGGTCCTCCTCGGCCATCACCACCCAGGTGGTGTCGGGGACCGCCACCGCCTGGGCGAACACCTCGTGCCCCGACACCCCCTCACCGCCAAGGGGGGCTCCGGTCCGACCCGCCACGGCAGCCAGTACCGTCTCGGGCACCGGCTGATCCGAACCCATGGTGAGGGGCGGGGGAATGGTGATCGGGCTCGCACCACCGTCGGTCCCGCTCCCCCCGGACCTGAAGATGCGCACGCCGGCGTCGGAGGTCTCGATCACCACCACCTCGGTCCCCTCCGAACCCGTCGGGGTCAGCACCGGACCCAGGACGAATTCGGCCGACACCTCCCCGACCACCAGGGCCCCCTTCCGGTCGCCTCCGAGAGGTTGCACCACGTTGAAGCGGGGACCGTCGGGGCCCTCGAACACCCCTCCGGCCGCCCGGCCACCGGAGCGGGCCAGGGAGATCAGCTCGTTCCCGAGGTGGGCACCCGCACCCGCGCTCGTCGAGGCCGATATCCGCCCGTCGGGTTCCACCACCGCCAGATCCTCGAAACCGGCCCACCAGGTCGACACCGCACCCATCGCCGCGTCCAGGGGACCCCGGTCACCGGTGCTCAGGGCCGTCTCGTGGGCCACCACCAGATCGGGCCAGCCCGAGATCGACGAGAGCTCGGATTCGGCTATTCCCGTGAGACCGGTCATGACCTCGCCCCGGTCGGTGGACAGCCGGGCCACCTCCCTCCGGGCCTGATCCTGGAGGGAGTCACGGGTGACGACGTAGGCCACGGCGCCCAGGCCGACCAGGGGTAGGACCAGCGCGAGGAGGCTGAGCAGGAGTTTGTGACGAAGGGTCATGGAATGGCGTCCCGGACAGCGCCCGACAAGTCACGCTGCGTGGTGTCGGTAACACTAGTCCCATACCGACCATGACGGGTCACTCCGGCCCGGGTCGCGGTCGGAGCGCAATCGTCACCGAGTCGAAATGGGAGCTCCGAATCCCGGTGGAACTGCTCGGGACCGGGCCGGGGAACCGCGCCGGAGGGCCCCTATCGGGACCGCCGAATCCCTCTCAGACCAGCGAACGCCGACCCCGGGGGGTGTCGACCACGGCCTCCACCGCGTCCCTCCCGCCAGCGACCACCTCCACCCCGCAATCCAACAGGTCCAGAACCCGGGCCAGGCGCCGGGCCTCGGTGGGGTCACTGCGGAACACCGTCAAGGACACCAGGGAGCAACCCCGGGGGGAGTCCAGGGCCGGTGACGGCGTGTTTCCCCAGTCGATGAGGAACGGCAGCCCGGCGATCAGCTCACCCCGGGGGGAGAATCCGGGTTCCGGGGGAAGGGTGAGGGTCCACTCGAGTCTCACCCCGTCGGGCCGGACCCTGGACATGGCCAGGGGCTCACCGGGGTCGTACCCCTCCGACCTCAGCTCGCCGACCCGTTCCGTCAGTCCGGGGGTGGTGACGGCGAAGGAGACCAGGGCCGGCAGGGGCAGATCCGGGCCCAAGCCGAAGGGGAGTGAGAACTCCGGTTCGCCCTGTGCGGGGTCGGGGGCGATGACCTCCAGGTAGGTCGTGCCCCCCAGGGACAACAGGGCATTATGGGTGCCCCGGCCCTCGTGACGGCCCCCGAAGGCGGGTTTCACCCCCCAGTCCCGCTCGATCTCCGCCGTGGCCCGGTCCAGGTCGGCGACGGCCCACACCAGGTGGTCTATGGCTGAAAGAACCATTGTTCCCCTTTCCGGCCCATGTCCGGGGCCGTGGTTGCCCCTAGCCTGCCTCACGTGAAGATCAGGATCGGATACGGGCTCGGCACCAGGACCTTCACCAACGACCCGTCCCGCTTCGACCCCTTCGTCGACGCCCTGGAGGATCTGGGCTTCGATTCCCTGTGGTTGAGTGAGCGTATCGGCGCCGACTGCCCCGACCCGGTGGTGGGCCTGGCCTACGCCGCCGGGCGTACCCGCCGGCTGAAGCTGGGTATGAGCGTGATGGTGCTCCCGGGACGCAACCCGGCCCTGGTGGCCAAGGAACTGGCCGGGCTGGACCGCCTGTCGGGGGGAAGGCTGCTGCCGGCGTTCGGACTGGGCATCGCCGACCGTCACGAGCAGATGGCCTTCGGGGTGGAGAGGTCCGAGAGGGCCGCCATCTTCGACGAATCGCTGGAGATCATCCGTCGGATCTGGAGCGGCGAACGGGTTGACCACGAGGGTCCCCACTTCACCTTCTCCGACCTGAGGGTGGGTCCCCCGCCCACCGACGGGGCCCTCGACGTGTGGCTGGGTGGGGCCGCGGCCAGCGAACTGCGGCGGGTGGGTCGCCTCGGTGACGGCTGGCTGCCCAGCTTCTGCACCCCCGAGCAGGCCCGACGGGGCTGGGAGCGGATCGAGATCACCGCCGCCGAACACGGTCGGAGCATCGACCCCGAGCATTTCGGGGCCCTCATCCCCTACACCCTCGGACCGGACGGGAACGCCGAACTGCCTCCCCCGGTGCGAAGGCTCCTGGAGAGGCGAGCTCCCGGCGTCGATCCCTTCGACGTGGTCGCCGCCGGGTGGGAGGGCCTGGCCCGGCGCATCTCGGAGTTCACCGCCGTGGGGGCCTCGAAATTCGTTCCCGTCCCCATCGGGGAGCCCGAGGACTGGGAGCGAGAACTGGCGGAGGTGGCCCGCACCGTGCTCCCCCTGCAGACATGACCACCACCCGTTCCCCCTCGGAGGGGGCCCTGCGCACCACCCTGCCCCTCCTCATGCTGGCCGCCGCGGTGGCCCAGGCCTTCGGCCGCTTCACCTGGGCGGTGGTGCTGCCCGCCGTGCGCGACACCCTGCTCGGCGGCGACAACACCACCGCCGGCTGGCTCGGGTTCGCCAACGTGGGGGCCTACCTGGCCGGCACCCTGCTGGTCACCCTGGCCTCCAAGAGGCTCCGCCCGGCCCGAATGGTCCAGATGGGGCTGGCCTCCAGCGCACTGGGCCTGACGGTACTGGCCCTGGCCCCCGGTTTCTGGGTGCTCTTCGGCGGTCAGGTCCTGGCCGGACTGGGTGGAGCCGCCATCTGGGTGCCGGCCCCCATCCTGGCCGCCGAGCTGGCGCCCCCGGCCAAGCGGGGTCTGGCCGTGGGTCTGGTGGGCATGGGCATCGGTCTGGGGATCTTCTTCTCCACCCAGGGCATAGCCCTGATGCGCCAGTTCACCGGGGACCGGTCCTGGCGTCCCCCCTGGGGGGTCGAGGCGGCCATCGCCCTGATCACCCTGGCGGCCGTGACCCGTTGGGTGGCACCTCTGTCCACCGGCGATCCGGCCGGTAGACCGGTGCGCTTCTCATCCCTGCGCTCGGTGCGGGGGTGGGTACCCCTCACCGCCTCCTACACCGCCTTCGGACTGGGCTACGTGATCATCCTCACCTACGTGGTGACCATGCTCGAGGACGACCGTGGGTTCTCCGCCACCGGGGCCACCGCCATCTTCTCGGTCATGGGTTTCGCCACCATCTTCGGGGGGGTCGCCTTCGGCCGCGTGTCCGACTCGGTGGGTCGGACCCACACCATCCGTATCGGTTTCCTGCTCCTGACCGTCTGCGGGGCCGCCATGTTGTTCCTCTCCGGACCCGCCCTGTGGCTGGTGGCGTTCCTGTTCGGGCTCTCATTCGCCGGTGCCCCCACCGCCATCACCGCCTACGTGGCCGACCACATCAGCCCCGAGGAGTTCAGCGCCGCCTTCGGGGTGATCACCCTGGCCTTCGGTGTGGCCCAGATAGTCGGGCCTCCCCTCGGGGGGTGGCTGGCCGACGTCACCGGTTCCTTCGCCTGGGCCTTCTGGGTCTCGGCCGCGGCCTGCGGCCTGGGTCTGGTGGCCGCCATGGTCCTGCCCCGGGACGCCGCCCACCCCATTCGTCTCTGAGCACCGGCCCAGGCCCGTGCGACCCCCCGTCGGCGGTAGTGAACCTCCCCAACTCGCCGAGACTCGTCTCTGAGCACCGGCCCGGGCCCGTGCGACCCCCTCACCCGGTGACGGACCGGGCCCTCCGGCTCGGGGTGGGGCTCAGTCTCCCACCCCGGATCCCACCTCCACCGACCGGAGATCAATCACCCCGGTGACCACGGTGACGGCCGGGCCACCGATCGAGATCTCCCGTCCGTCGACGGACACCTCCACCCTCACCCGACCATCGCGGCCCACGGCCCGACCCTGGCGAGCGGTGTAGCGCCGACCGGTCACCGACAGGCCTCCCGACACCTCCAGGTGGCGGGCCACCGCGGCGTTACCACTCCCGCAGACGGGGTCCTCGGGAACCCCGTCCCCGGGAGCGAAGCTACGGACCTCGACGGCTCCCCCACCCTCGGGGTCGAAACCGTAGATCGTGAGGCCCGACGCCCCCACCGCCTCGCACCCGGACGTCAGGAGGTCGGTGTCGGGGGTGGCGGCCATCACCTCGCCCGCCGATCCCATGCGGGCCACCATCCAGTGGGGTCCGGTGTCGATGACCAGCACCGGTTCGAGCACCTCACCTCCCAGCAACCGCCCCAGGTCCCCGACGTCGGACCCGGGACCGACCACCCCGCTCACGGGCACGGTGGCGGTTATGGTTCCATCAGCGTTCCACACGATGGGCACCGGGCCCGCCGCACACTCCATGACCGCCTCGGCCGGACCCTCGCCGGGAGCCACCAGCCCCGCCTCCCTCACCGCGTGGGCCGTGCCGATCGTGGGATGACCGGCGAAGGGGAACTCCCCCACGGTGGAGAAGATCCTCACCCGGTAGTCGGCGACGTCGGACTCCAGCACGAAGGTCGTCTCCGAAAGGTTCGTCCAGCGGGCCACGGCCTGCATGGTGTCGTCGGACAGACCATCGGCACCCAGCACCACGGCCACCGGATTTCCCAGGAGGGGACGCCGGGTGAAGACGTCGACGTAGCGGATCTCCGGGCTCTGGGTGGTCAAGGGATGCTCCCCGATTGTCGGTGGCGGACGCACCGATCCTAGGGTGGAACCGAATCCGCCCAGGGGGGAACATGAGATTCGGACTGTTCTACGAACACCAGTTGCCGCGACCGTGGGGACCCGACGACGAGCACCGTCTGATGAAGGAGGCCCTCGACCAGGTGGAGCTGGCCGACCGGATGGGATTCAGTCATGTCTGGGAGGTGGAGCACCACTTTCTGGAGGAGTACTCCCACTCCTCGGCCCCCGAGGTGTTCCTGGCCGCCGCCAGCCAACGGACCCGCAACATACGGCTGGGCCACGGGATCATCCAGACCGCTCCCGCCTACAACCACCCGGCCCGCACGGCGGAGAGGGTCGCCACCCTGGACCTGGTGTCGGACGGGAGGGTCGACTTCGGATCGGGTGAGTCCGGGTCGATCGCCGAGCTGGGCGGATTCGGGATCGATCCCGAGGAGAAGAGGGCCCAGTGGAGGGAGGGTCTGGAGGTGGCGATCCGCTGCCTGACCGAGACCCCCTTCACCGGCGTCGAGGGCCGGTACGTGTCGATGCCTCCCCGCAACGTGGTGCCCAAACCCCTTCAGAAGCCGCACCCTCCCCTGTGGGTGGCGTGCAGCCGCCGGGACACCATTCTCATGGCGGCCGAGTTGGGTATCGGGGCCCTCAGCTTCGCGTTCATCGATCCCGAGGAGGCCCGCACCTGGGTGGCCGACTACGAGAGGACCCTGACCGAGTCGTGCGTCCCCGTCGGTCTGGCCGTCAACCCCCAGCTGGCCTGCGTCACCACCATGATGTGCCATCCCGATCCGGGGGAGGCGATCCGCCGGGGCCTCGAGGGGGCCAACTTCTTCGGGTACTCCCTGGCCCACTACTACGTGTTCGGCGACCACGTCCCCGGCCGCACCGACGTGTGGGACGAGTTCGAGCACAAGCGCAACGAGATGGGCTACTCCCCCGAGGTGGAGGTGGCTCTCCAGAAGGAGACCCTGGGAGCCAAGATCGCCGCCGGCGAGACCTCGGGACTCCGGGGGGCGGTCGGCACCCCCGATCAGTTGCGGGAGTTCTGCCGGCGCTACGAGGAGGCTGGGGTGGATCAGCTCATCTTCGTCCTGCAGGCGGGCAGGAACCGCCACGAGCACATCATGGAGTCCATCGAGATCTTCGGACGTGAGGTGTTACCCGAGTTCGCCGAACGGGACCCGGGCCTGGCGGAGGCCAAGGCCGAGCGGCTACGGCCCGCCATCGAGGCGGCCATGTCCCGACGACCCGACACGACCGTGCCGATGCCCGAGAACTACGTGATGACGGCCCTGCCCCGGCAGATGATCCTGGACGCCGGGGGCGACGAGCTCATCGAGGAGATAGAAAAGGGGAGCCTCACCGGACAGTTCGACACCTTCCGGGACACTACCGGCTGAACCCCGACCCGGACCGGCCCGAGTCGGCTCCGCTCTCAGGGACGACACCTCGCGGCGCCGAGGACGGACGAGGCCCGGTCTCAATCCTCCCCGGACGGAGCAAGCCGACCCAGGAGGGGAGGTCCGGCGACCACGGCCAGGGAGACCAGCCAGATCCCCAACGCCGTCGTCCGCAGCCCACCGGCGATGGACCCGGCCCAGTCCAGATGATTCAATCCCCGCGGGCCGAGGATGTAGGCCCAGTCGTGGTGCCCGCCGATCAGGGTCAGGCGCTGGTGGGGGGCATCGGCCACGTAGACGCTCACGTCGACCATCGAACTCGCCGCCCATCCGGCGCAGAACGCCGCTCCCTGGCGTCCATCACGATCCCCGACCACCCGGGCGAAGTACAGGGCCAGACCCAGGGGAACCAGGATCTGAGCGGCGCTTCCCGCCACCGCCTCCACGATCCGGGGAACGGGCAGGGGATAGCTGACCAGGTGCCCGAGTTCGTGTATTCCCAGGTCGAAGAGCCCCAGCAGCGGCACCCGAACCCCACGCACCAGCGCGTACCATCCCATCCCCAGCAGGGCCACGGTGACCGCGAGGGCCGATGTCCAGGCGGGGACGACCGTGAGGTCAGACCCCCCTCCGGGGCGGACACCGGTGTCGCGGCTCCGTGTGGACCACATCCTCACCCATCGGCACCCACGGGTGGTCCTTGAAGGAACGGTAGGGTCGGTTCACCCACCGGAGGCAGGAGTAGATGGCCGGTCACGACCACCCCCACCCCCATCCGCCCGATTTCGAGTTCGAGCCGATGGAGCACATGGACAAGATCCACTGGCTCATCGAGAACCGGGGCTGGGCGGTGGAGCCGGTGCGGCCCGACCCCTCCGCCGATCCCCCCCGGCCGTCGTACTCCTACACCCTGGGCCTGGAGGCCCTGGTCGGACACCCCGAGATCGTCATCATGGGTCTGGCACCGGTGGCCGCCGCCGGATTGCTGGATCTGGTGGTCGCCAACCTGAAGGCCGGGGTGCGGATTCCCCGGGGGCAACCCTTCGTGGGGCTCCTGGACCACGATCTCAGGGCGGTCGTGCTCGACGTCGACCCCGGGGAGAGCGGCCATCTGTTCCCCACCCTGCCCGAGATCTACGGGGATCAGGCCTGGCGCATGACCCAGTTCGTGTGGCCCGACCGGACGGGGGCCTTCCCCTGGGAGGAGGGCTGGCCACGGGCCATGGCCCACACCCAGCCGATCCTGGGGTGGAAACCGGGTCCGCCCACAGCCTGAGCGGACCATCGTCCCCCACACGAGCCACCCCCATTCGCGGTGCGTCAGCGACCACCCAACGAAGAGAACCCAACCATCGTCCCCCACACGAGCCACCCCCATTCGCGGTGCGTTAGCGACCACGGGCCGGTAAGAATGGGGAACCGTGAGAGACGATCTCGGATTCACCTATCCCGGTGAGGACCCCTTCGAGGAGGGGGAATGCCGACCCGAGCGACACCCCGACCCGCGCGCCTCGGGGGCGGTGAACCTGCTGGCGGCGGCCATGCTGGCGGTGGGCCACGTGATGGAACCGGAGAAGACCGAGGTGGCCATCGTGGCCGAGACGTCGTCCGATCCCTTCGCCAACCTCCCCTTCCGGCTGGACTTCGGCAACCTGCCACCCCTGGAGTAGCTGGACTTCGGCAACCTGCCACCCCTGGGATAGCCACCGGAGAGAAGCCCCGGGAACCACGCCACACACCCCCGACGCCGGTGCCGTCACTCCGGGACGAGTCACCTGCGCCGGGGATTTCCGAGCCGACGTTCGGCGCATTCGGGGCCCAGCGGTCCCCCACCCAGAACGAACCACCTCCGCCGGGGTGTTCCGGCGGAGGTGAGTTCGGGCTCGATTGAACCGTGGGGCTCAGCCCATACGGGCGGCGACACTGTCGGCGCCGTCGAAACTGGCGGACAGATCGAAGCGCTCAACCCATGCGGGCGGCGACACTGTCCCAGTTGACCAGGTGATCCATGAACGTGTCCACGTAGGTGGCCCGGGCGTTCTGGTAGTCCAGGTAGTAGGCGTGCTCCCACACGTCGACGGTCAGCAGGGCCTTGGCGCTGTGCTTCATCGGCAGGTCGGCGTTGGGGGTCTTCATCACCGAGAGGCCGCTGCCGTCGTCGACCAGCCAGGCCCAACCGGAACCGAACTGGGTCATCGCCGCCTGGGTGAACTCCTGGCGGAAGGCGTCGTAGGAACCGAAGGCCGAACCGATGGCGTCACCGAGTTCACCGCCGGGCTGGCCGCCACCGTCGGGGGTCATGGAGTTCCAATAGAAGGTGTGGTTCCAGGTCTGGGCGGCGTTGTTGAACAGACCACCCTCGGCCGCCATGATCACGTCCTCCAGGGACATACCCTCCATGTCGGTGCCCTCGACGCCCTTGTTCAGGTTGTTGACATAGGCCTGATGGTGCTTGCCGTAGTGGAACTCGAGGGTCCGCTGGCTGATGTGGGGAGCGAGGGCGTCCATTGCGAACGGAAGCTCGGGAAGCTCGAATGCCATGGTGTTCCTTTCGGATGTCGATTCAGTCGTGATGGCGACGATCGTACCCGGCCACCGGGTCGCCGCGACCGGGAAACGGGGTCGTTTGACAAGAAGTTCATTTCGGAACCCGGGAGACTCAGAAAACCGGTGACGACCAGGTCCCCGCCGCCAGCAGACCGGCCCCGAACATCACAACCGCCAGGACCGCGGCGGCGCCCCAGCGGAGAGCCGCCCGCCGCCGCCAGCTCTCGGCCCCCCGGTCGTCGAGCACGTAGACGGCCAGGGCCCCAGCCACCAGGCCACCCAGATGGCCACCGATGGAGATGTTGGGGATCATGAACGACAGGAACACGTTGATGAGGATGAGGGAGCCCACACCGGAGTTCCAGGGATCGAGACCCCTGCGCTCCATGGCCACGTACAGGGCCGACATGACCCCGAAGATGGCTCCTGAGGCTCCGGCCGTGATGGCGTTGGGGGACAGCAGGAGGGCGAGGACCGAGCCCCCCAGGAGAGCAACCATGTACACGGCCAGGAACCGCACCGGACCGATGATCCTCTCCAGTTGGCGGCCCAGGAGCCACAGCATGATCATGTTGAACCCGATGTGGCGCAGATCGAAGTGGAGGAACCCGCTGGTCACCAGGCGATACCACTCGCCGTTCTCGGCCACCAAGGGACCGAACAGGCCGAACCGGGCGATGACCGAGCTCAGGCCCCGGGTGGACTGGGCAAACTCGCTCCATACGTACACGACCACATTGACCGCCACCAGGGTGGCGGTGGCCATGGGTGCCCCGGTGGCCACCCGGATCCTGGCCCTCTCGACCGGTCTCGGAGCCGAGGCCCTGAGGCACTCCAGGCAGTGCGAACCCACGGCGGCGGGTCTCAGGCACTCGGCGCACGCAGCCCGGCCACAACGGGTGCAGTGTCGACCGGTCGGTCGGTCAGGATGTCGATAGCAGGTGTCGTCCACGTGATGGGAACCGGCACCACCGGCGGGAGGTTCCCGGGTGGGACGGAATGTCGGGGAGTCCCAGGATGCCACCACCAACGACCCAGTGGCGCACCGATCTCAGACCAGGGTCCGGCGAAGGACCCCGAGATCCTCGTAACTCCCACCCAGGACCTCCTCCACCGGGCCACCCAACCAGGTCAGGGCGGCGCTGTACATGGCCCTGACGTCCGTGTTCGGTGTCAGATCACCGTCGGTGAGCGAACCCAGGTCCCAGCCCCCGACGAGTCCTCCCTCTACTCCCGCCCCGGCGAGGAAGTGCACTCCGGCCCGGCCGTGGTCGGTGCCACCCGAACCGTTCTCCCTCACCCGGCGGCCAAATTCACTGGTCGTCATGACCATGACCCGGTCGGCCCACTCCGTGGTGGCCAGGGAGTCGAGGAAGCCGGCCACCCCGGTGGCCACGTCGCCCAGGAGGGCTGCCTGGGTGTCGGGCTGGTTGGAGTGGGTGTCGAATCCACTGGTCGAGACGATTATCACCCGGGTACCCAGGTCCTCCTCTATGAGGGCGGCCGCGGTGGCCAGGCTGTCGGCGACCGAGGAGCCCCGCCGCCCCCGGTCGGTGACCGGTGCACCATCCCCGGAGCCCAGCGATGCGAACAGTTCGACCGCATCCGCCGTGCGTTGCTGGGCGAGTTGGGCGGTCGCGATCCACGGGTCGGTGGAGATGGGGTCGACCAGGGCCGCGCGGGCGACCTCGAGGACCCGGCGGTCGCTGCCCCGGGGGGCGCGGAAACTGAACGCCGTGGGGGACGTGACCACGGTCGGCACCGAAACCGACCCCCTCAGGGCCGGGGCCCCTCCCCCGAGGGCCACGGATCGGAAGGGGCTGTCATCGCCCTCGTCGGTCAGGTCCAGCCACCGGCCCAGCCATCCGGTCGTGACCGAGGGGTCCGGACTGCCCCGGAACCACCAGTCCATGGCCTCGAAGTGCGATCGCCCCGCCCCCTCGAACCCGACACCGGCCACGGCCGCCAGCGTCCCGTCGTCCCAGTACGGAAGCAGGGCCTCCAGGGCCGGGTGGAGGGTGTGGTCCGGGACCCCACCGAGGACCAGTTGTTCATCCTCGGGGATGGCGATGGTCGGTCGGGAATCCCGGTAACGCCCGTCGACGGGGATGAGCGTGTTGAGGGCGTCGTTGCCACCGTTCATCTGGACCACCACCAGGATCCGGTCACCCGACGAGGACTCCGAACCACCCGACTCCGGGACGGGCAATGCCGGAGTCGTGGTGGTCGGAGCCCCCGTGGTGGGGGTGGTACCCGGACCGGCGGTCCCGGTACTCCCGTCCTGACCGGCGAGCTGCTGCCAGCCGGCCAGACCTATGGCGGTCGACACGCCGGCGACACTCACACCGGCCAGGAATCTTCTGCGGTCCATCTCTTGCTCCTGTCGTGAGGTTGGGCGGCCGTTCAGCCGACGACGATGTCGGGGGAACTGAGGGCGATCGTCAGTACCTCGGTGGGCTTCCCGGCGCCGATACCGGCCAGGGCCCCGCTGGTGGTCTCGGTGAATCCCTCGGGGCGGCCCAGGATGTCGGCGAGTTCGCCCAGCTCGAGGGCGTCCGCCGCCAGGGCCGCCGGTGAGTCGGGAGGAGTCAGTGCCGCCACCCCGGCGGCGAGGTTGAAGCGGGCGGTGACGACGTAGGACGCCAGCCAGGCGGTGCCGCCCGGCCATCCGGCCACACTCGGTGGGCCCAGGGGAACCTGCCCGGCGAGGTGCAGTCCCCGGACGGCCGCCTCGCCCTCCCAGGCCGCCCCGGTACTCCGCAGCGCCTGCACCAACCACGGAAGGGGCCCCTGGATGACCGGGGTGACCACATCGGGCCGTTCGACCGCCAGTTCGAGGATGGCCCGGAACAGGGGGCGTATCTCATAGCCACCGGAGGCGAACTCCCGCCCGAGTTGATCGGTGACCTCGGTGGGAACGGAGGATCCGAGAATGGCCCCGGCCATGCTCCGGGCGATGAATGGTCCGCAGGCCGGATGGTCCAGCACGGCGTCGATGACCGACTCGACGTCATTGACGTCGGTGTGCCCCAGGTAGGTCTGGGGCTCGGGGTCGTGACGCCGGGGGAGGAAGCGGGCCTCGTACTGGTCCCGGGGCCGTGACACCCAACCGGTGAGGGCCCTGGCCCCGGCCTGGACGTCGGCCTCGGTGTAGTTGCCGATCCCGAGGGCGAACAGCTCCATCAACTCCCGGGCGTAGTTCTCGTTGGGCGACTCGCCGGTGCTGTCGCCCCCGTCCAGGTAGACCAGCATCGCCGGATCGGTGGTGGTGGAGATGAGGAGGCTGCGGAGATCACCCAGGCCCATCCGGGTGAACATCCGGATCTGGTTGATCATCAGCATCGGGTGACGGACCTTGTTCAGGCTCGAAACGAGGTGGCCGTGCCAGAACCAGGTCATCCACTCCTCCCCCTGGCGGGGGTTCACGATCATGTTGAAGAGCCAGTCGGCGACGGCCGAGGCCTTCAACTCGGGGGGAGGTCGGCGGATGGCGTAGGTGGCGTCGTCCCAGGGATCGGAGGCCCGGGCCACACCGTTCACCTCCGGTTCGACCAGACGGTCGATCTCCACCGCCGGGCCCCGGGAGTAGGCATCGGCCCGTTCCCCGGGGGTGAGGCCGAAACCGGCCCGACGGTGGATCAGGGCCACCTGGGAGCGGGTCCCGATGTCGGTCGCCTGACGGCGGAAGCTGAGTTTCACCACGGCGCATCTCCTGTCCTGGTGTCCGAACCCCGGTCGGGGTGGTGACTCGATGGGTTCATGTTGGGACCCTGATGTGAGGAGAATGTGAGGAGGAGATCGGGGTCCGATTAGCCTCGCCCCAGGACCGAGAAACGGGAGAGAGCCATGAAGTTCGGGATCATGTTCGCCAACGCCGGACCCTTCGCCGATCCGGGCCCGGCCGTGGCCCTGGCCCGGGCGGCCGAGGATGCCGGCTTCGAGTCCCTGTGGACCGTCGAGCACGTGGTCGTGCCCAAGGGATACCGCTCTCCGTACCCCTACA
>JALSTE010000173.1 GCA_026983855.1 Acidimicrobiia bacterium | reverse complement strand
GAACCAGATGTGGTCGGGGGAGATCGACTCCGCCAACATCTCCATCTCGGCCACGACACTCTCGGGCGAGCGGGCGTTGTACCTCTGACCCCAGATGGGCTTCGCACACCAGTTGCAGTGGTAGGGACACCCCCGGGTGGTCACCATGTTCACCGAGTAGTGACCGTGGGCCTCCAACCAGATCCGACGGTAGGCCTCCACGTCGACGAGATCCCATGTCGGTGGCGGCAGGGAGTCCAGGTCCCTGATGTTCGGTCGGTCAGGGGTCCTCACCGGGGGACCGTCGGCGGAGGGCAGGAAGATACCCGCCACCTCGGGGTCGGCGACCGGCAGACCGCGGTCCATGCGACCGATCAGATCGACCAGGGTGGCGTCGCCCTCACCGGTCATGACCACCTCGGCCCCCGCATCCAGGTAAAGGCCGGCATTGTCGGTGGCGTCGGAGCCGCAGACCAGTACCGGCGTGCCCCGATCCCGGGCGGCCCCGATCATGGTGAGGGCCGCCTGACGCATCCGCAGCAGACACATCTTGGACAGGTAGTTGAAGTTGTCCTCGAACAGGACCGCCACATCGGGACGCTCCCGGGCCAGTGAGTGGGCCCACTCCTGTTCCGACCTCGCCAGCATGGCGTCGAAGAGGGCGACGTCGTGGCCCATGTCCCTGACCGCGGCGGCGGCGATCATCGTGCCGAGTGGCGGATAGGGCATCCGGGCCGCGGCCAGCTTGGGATCGAAGTGCTGGTAGTAGCTCTGTCCGAACAGGACCTTCATGGAACCCCTCCCGATTCGGCCGGGGACGTCCCCGGGGGCGGTGGTGGAACTCGGTCGTGCACCGTGGCGACGGTGGCCACGATGGTGGCGAATCGGGCCCTCTCGCGGGGCCGACCCGACCGGCCGACCAGGCGACGGACGAGGGATCTCCCCCTCCGGCGGGAACGGACCCCGGGGTGGGTCTCCACCATCCGCAGGGTCCCCCCGGTCACCTCCCGGAGGTGGGTCAGGAGGGACGGGCGGTGGAGAAACCCGTCACCGGTGATCCCCGGGGGTTCGACACCCAGCCGCTCCCTGAGGGCCCCCTGCTGCTCGGCCACCATGCGCTCCCCCGATCCGGCGTCGTCGAACAGGGGGGAGTCGACGACCACGATCCTCCCCCCCGGCGCCAGGACCCGACGGGCCTCGGCCAGCACCCGACCCCCCGCTGGTGCGTCCATCCGGTAGACGTAGTGCAGGGACGCCCCGAACACCACCACGTCGACGCCGGCGGTGGGGAGGGGCAGGAGGTCCATGGGGGCCCGTACGGCCACGAAATCCTCTGGGTGGTTGACGTGGGCGGCCAGTCCGTCGCCGGGATCGATGTTCACGTCGAGGGCCACGGTGTGGTGACCCATACCGCTGAGACGGGCCGCCATCCAGCAATTCCCGGCCCCGGCGTCGAGGATCCGCAGGGGGTGACCCGGCCCGGCCATCGGGTCCAGCACGTCCTCCACCAGGCCGATGAACGACCGGGACCTCACTCGCCACTGGTCGGGGAAGGCCCCGCTGAGATCCTCGTGCGGTAAACGGCGGTAGTACTCCGGACTCGCCGACCGGCGTCCCTCGGCGTTGCGCACCGCGGCGTAGGCCTCGGACCACCTCGGCAGATCCTCGCCGTCGTCCAGGAGGTCCCACACCCCGTCACGGACCACGCCCACCCTCCGCTCCGGTCCGTCGAGGAGGATTCTCCGACCCGAGCGCCGCAGGGGCGAGTCCGTGCCCGGCAGGGTCAGCGTGAGTCCCAGATCCTCCGGGTCCGCCACCGCGGTCATGGCGTCACCCTTTCCAGCGTCATCAGCCAGTGATCACCGATTCCCAGCCGCCCGACGAGGGAGCCACCCATTCTGTCCAGCCCCGACAGCGCCGACGCCAGACGGGGATGGTTCTCGACCAGTCCCCGGTGTTCGAAGGGAGGCAGCACCCAGCCCAGGGCCTCCCGGCCCGTCTCCCGCCACGTCCGCAGCCCCCGGGAGACCTCCGAGGGTCGGTGGTAGCGCACGATCGACGTCGAACCGTCCTCGGGCACCGCCCGTCCCCCGAGGCGACGCCCCCGCCCCCGGGCCAGTTCCCACGGGCACACCGGCCCCATGACCACGATCACCGCCCGGGCCCCGGGCCCCGTGGTGGTGGCCAGCGAATCGAGCAGGGCCGCGGGGTCGGTGACCCCGTTGAGGGCACCGAAGTCGGAGAGGACCAGGTCCCAGGGGCCCGATGGTGTTCCCGGGGCCGGTGCGCCCCCGACCCAGAGTTCCTCCAGGTCACCGACGACCGTCGTGAGCTCGACCCCGGCGTGGCGCGCCCTCTCCCGGGCCACTGCGATCATTTCCGGTGAGGCGTCGACCAGGGTCACCCGGTGACCGGCCCGGGCCAGGGCCACGGCGTCGATTCCCGTACCCCCGCCCAGGTCCAGGATCCGCGAGCCCGGTCCGATGAGGCTGAAGACCCGATGATGGACACGGGCCCGAAGCAGTCGACCCAGACGGCTCAGGGCCACCTCGTCATAACCGGCGGCAACCGGATCGAACCCCGCCCTCACCGGAACCCCAGACGCTCACGCCAGGCGGCGTCGATTCCGGCGGCGTTGCCCTCCATGTGGCCCTTGCACACCGAGGGTGAGAACGACGACTCGTCGGGGCGACCCACCTCCGGTCGGCGGGAGGGGTTCACCGCCAGGCGGGCCACCTTGCGTCTCATCTCCCAGGCCTCGAAACGGTCCATCGGCCGGCACCCCAGCACCCTCTCCATCAATCGGCTCAGCCTCCCCGGGCGGGTGTCGAGTTCGTGGTCGTGATTCCAGACCCCCGAGGCGTTGGGCACGAACCCATCGGTCCAGCGGTTACGCCGCCGGAGCTCCGCCCAGAGCCCGGGGTTCACCAGGGGCACACTCTGAACGATCTCACGGGCCACGTACAAGGACCGGTCATCGAAGGTCAACGAGTCCTCCGCGACCAGGTAGTTCGGACACAGGTCGTCACCGAGGAGTCTCGCCATACGCACCACGGCCACGATCATCAGCCGAGCCGTCCACAGACGGCGGGGAGCGGTCACCACGAGGTAGTCGATGTCGTCGTGGTCGGCGACACTGTCGCAGGCCAGTCCCCCGGTGACGGCCACCATCCTGACGAACGGCAACCGGCCCATGAGCCCGGCCCACCGCTCGGCCCGGGGCCACATGCCGGCAGCCCGGGCGACGCGGTCACGGTGAACTTCGAGCACCTCGTCCCGGCCGGGGAGGAACACCAGGGATTCATGGGATCCGGTGGCGAGTCTTCCCCGGGCCACCAGGCGGTCCACGGCCCGCCCCACCTCGGCGGGAGAGGCCCTCACCCCCACCAGGAACCGGTGCAGATCCCGTCGATCGACGGGGAAGTCGAAGACGTCGGAGTAGGCGACGGTGGCGATCACGGCCCCCTCGATGTCCTGACCGTCGACGATCCCCGCCACACCACTCACGTCAGTCACCCTGCTCTCCCCGCCCGACTCGAACACCCGATCCACCCCCGCCACACCGCTTCCATCGGTCATCTCATCGCCTCCGTCGGTCGTTTCCCGCGAACACCAGTCCGCCCTACGGACTCGCAGACCAATTCCCTCAGATC
>JALSTE010000172.1 GCA_026983855.1 Acidimicrobiia bacterium | reverse complement strand
CTCCGAACCGGCGACACCCGACACCACCGCCCACTCCGAACCGGCGACACCCGACACCACCGCCCACTCCGAACCGGCGACACCCGACACCACCGCCCACTCCGAACCGGCGAGCGGGACCGGGGAGGGGGTCACGGAGGAAGGTGGGATACGCCCCGTCGACGGCCGCTGCCCCGACTCCCATCCGGTGAGGGCCAAGGAATCCAGCCGTATCTACCACCTGCCGGGAATGCTGAACTACGACCGCATGAGACCCGACGTGTGCTTCGCCACCACCGAGGCGGCCGAGGCCGCCGGGTACCGCCGGTCCAAGGTCTGACCCTCCGGGCCCAGGTGGTCAACCCAGGTCGGTCAATCCAGACCGGTCAGCCCAGGTGCACCCTCTCGACGCTGCTGATCCCGTCCACGGCCTCCAGGGCCTCGATCACCTTGGGGGCGACCGGCTCATCGGTGACCAGCACCATGAGGGCGAGTTCGTCCCCCGGGGCCCGGCCCAGCGACATGTGGGAGATGTTCACTCCGGCCCGACCCAGGGCCATGCCCACCGCCCCCATCATCCCCGGACGGTCACGGTTGCGAATCAGCACCAGATGGCTGGCCACGGGGACATCCACCTGATGGCCGTCGATGGCCACCACCCGGGGCTCGGACAGGGGTTCGATCATGGTTCCCGCCACCCGGTGTCCGCAGGCCTCCACCTCCAGCAGGTTCCGGTAGCTCGCCGACTCGGAATGCCGCTCGACCCGAGCGGTGACTCCCAACTCCTGGGCGATCTGGGGGGCGTTCACGTAGGTGACCGGGGCCTCGTGGAAGGGTCCCAGCATCCCCTTGAGGACCGCCAATTCCAGGATCCGGGTGTCGTAGTCGGCCAGGTTGCCAACCGCCCCGATCACCACCGCGTCGGGACGCTCGGGGCACCGCTCGGCGGCGAAGAGGCCCAGCTTCTCGGCCAGGGGTAGATAGGGCTGGAGTTCATCGGAGACCTGGGCGGCCCGGATGTTCACCGCCAGGGGCACGAACTGTCCCCCCAGGGCCAGCACCACCTGTTCGGCGATGGTGACCCCGGCCCGGGTCTGGGCCTCCACCGTCGCCGCTCCCAGATGGGGGGTGACCACCACGTCGTCCCGTTGCGGAAGCGGCGAACCGCTGGGTGGCTCCTCGGTGAACACATCGAGGGCCGCTCCGGCGATCCGGCCCTCCTCGAGGGCCGCGTACAGGGCCGCCTCGTCGATGATGCCCCCCCGGGCGGCGTTCACGATCCGGAGCCCCGGACGGGCCCGGGCCAGGGCCCGGGCGTCGATCAGACCGGCGGTCTCGGGCGTGCGGGGAAGGTGGATGGTGATGAAGTCGCTGCGCCTCATCAGCTCCTCCAGGGTGACCAGCTCCACGTTCAGCTGGCCCGCACCCTCCGCCGTCACATAGGGGTCGTAGGCCAGTAGCTCCACCCCGAAGCCGGCCAGCCGCTCCGCCACCAGGCGTCCTATCCGACCCAGTCCGATGACCCCCACCGTCTTCTCGCTGAGTTCCACCCCGGTCCAGCGGCTCCTCTCCCAGCGACCCTCCCGCAGCGAGCCGTGAGCCTGGGGAATGTTCCGGGCCAGGGACAGCATCAGGGCTATGGCGTGCTCGGCGGCGGACACGGCGTTGGACTGGGGGGCGTTGACGACCATCACCCCGAGTTCGGTGGCCGCCTCGACGTCGACGTTGTCGAGTCCGATACCGGCCCGACCCACGACCACCAGATCCCGACCGGCCTCCAGCACGGGACGCCCGATCCGGGTGGCGGACCGTACTATGACCGCGGCCGCCCCGGGTATGACCTCGATCAGCTCGTCGGGAGTGAGGTCCAGCCTCACGTCCACCTCGAGACCGGCATCCCGAAGGCGTTCGAGTCCCGCCGGGGCCAACTTCTCCGTCACCAGTACCCGTTTCACGGCTGCTTCGCCTCCTGTCCCATCATTGTCCCCCACCCGATCGACAACCGGTGAATCGGGTACCCCCGGCTCCCCGGGCTGAGAGGGCGGTCGGTTGCCGACCACCGGCTCAGTCGCTCAGGAACCGGGCCAGACGATCCATCCCCTCCACCAGGTCGTCGTCGGAGAGGGCGAAGGAGAAACGGGCGAACCCGGGGGCGCCGAACGCCTCCCCGGGGACGAACGCCACCTTCGCGGTGTCCAGCACCAGGTCGGCCAGCTCCAGGGTGGTGTTCACGGTCCGCCCGGCGAACTCCCGTCCGAGCAGGGCCTCGAAGGACGGGAACGCGTAGAACGCCCCCTCGGGCTCGGCGCAGACCACCCCGGGCATGGCCGACAGGCGGGAGTGGATCAGCCTCCGGCGGCGATCGAACGCATCTCGCATACGGTGGGTGTCGTCGAGGGACCCCGACACCGCCTCCAGCGCCGCCCGCTGGCTGACGTTGGCCACATTCGACGTGGAGTGGGACTGGAGGTTGGTGGCGGCCCGGGTCACATCGGGCGGGGCGATCATCCACCCGACCCGCCAACCGGTCATGGCGTAGGACTTGGCCACACCGTTGAGCACCACGCAACGGTCCCTGACCTCGGGGGCGACCACCGGCATCGACACGTGTTCGACGCCGCCGTAGACGAGGTGCTCGTAGATCTCGTCGGTGATCACCCATACCCCGTGCTCGGCCGCCCAGGCCCCGATGGCCTCGATCTCGGCCCGGGGGTACACCGCCCCGGTGGGGTTGGACGGGGAGACGAACACCAGGGCCTTGGTCCGCTCGGTCCGGGCCGCCTCCAACTGGTCGACCGTGACCCGGAATCCGGATTCGACTCCGGTGTCGACGATGACCGGGACACCACCAACCAGGCGAATGGGCTCAGGATAGGTGGTCCAGTACGGGGCGGGGAGGATGACCTCATCGCCGGGATCCACGAGGGTGAGGATGGTGTTGTAGACGGCGTGCTTGCCACCGTTGGTGACCAGGATCTGGTCGGGCTCGACCACCAGCCCGGAGTCCCGCTCGGTCTTGGCGGCGATGGCCCGCTTCAGCTCCGGCAGACCCCCGGCGGGACTGTAGCGGTGGTTCCGGGGGTCCCGGCAGGCCCTCGCGGCCGCCTCGACCACATGATCGGGGGTGGGGAAATCCGGCTCACCGGCCCCGAATCCGATTACCGGTTCGCCCGCGGCCTTGAGGGCCTTGGCCTTGGCGTCCACGGCCAGGGTGGCCGAGGGGGCGATCCGGGAGACAGCGCGTGAGATGGAAGACAATGGTTCCTCGGGTTGGTGGTCGATCGGTCACGGCCCCCGGTGGGCCACCGGAGGTCTCGGTCATGGTGCCAGTCGATGGCGGGCGTCACCATTGAGTTTCCCACGCCCGGGGGGACCGGCACGGCCACCGACGAACGTCGTCATCGCCGATCGGCCACGCGGCACGGTCGCTCAGTTCAGGGCGGGATCGTCGGGGTAGTGCCGATACCACGAGAGACGGCCCCGTTGACGCCCGAGCACCTCGTACCAGAGGGTCTCGGGGTGGGCGGCGAAGGCGTCCCCCGGCTCGGCGGGCAGGACCCACCAGGCCTGTTCGGCGATCTCGGCCTCGAGCTGACCCGGACCCCACCCGGCGTAGCCGCTGAAGAGCCTCAACTCGGCGTTCTCACCGGGACCCTC
>JALSTE010000171.1 GCA_026983855.1 Acidimicrobiia bacterium | reverse complement strand
TGAGATGGGGGGTTCGCCGGGTGGTCTCCCGTACTCACAGATGGGGGTGGGGGGATGGCGAGGGGTGGGGGGGTCAGGTCAGGGCGTCGGTCAGGGTCCTGAGTACCGCGGCGGGGTCCGGGTGGTCGGGGTCCCGGCGGATCGCCATCAGGGTGGCCCCGGCCACCCCACCGTCGATCTCCCTGATCTCGGTGTCCGCCCAGAGGTCCCTGAGGTGGGCCACCACGGGGCCGTGGACCTCTTCGGCCCCGGTCAGAAGTGACCCGGCCAGGACCACCACGGGCGGGGTGGCCGGACCGGCGGCGGCCCTGGCCATGTCCACTATGGACCGAACCGCCCGTTGGATGATTCCGGAGGCCACCGGATCGCCCTCGGCGGCCACCCGCACCACCGTCGGCGCCAGCTCGCCCAGGCGTGACGGAGGGCGACCGTAGGCGGTCGAGACCACCTTTCCCTGCGTCGCCACCGGGTCGGGATCGTGAATTCCGAGAAGGGGTGGCAGGGAGCCGACCAGGGAGGTGTCGGGTCCCCGGCCGTCGAGGGCCCTGAGGACCGCGGTCAGGCCCTCGATCCCCAACCTCACGGCTGAGCCCTCGTCGCCCAGCAGCCAACCGTGCCCACCGGAGCGACGGATCACCCCCAGGTCGGAGATGAGGGCGGCCACCGACCCGGTGCCGGCCACGACCGCCAGTCCCTCCGCCGAGGATGTGCCCGAGGCCAGGGCGGCCACCACGTCGGGAATCAGGTTCGGGCGGCACCGGAGCCCCAGGTTCGCCCAGGCCGAGGAGATCTCGTCGCCGATCCCCGGATCGGTGGCCCCGGCCCCGGCCACGGCGACGACCCCGTTCGCCACCCGGCTCGGGTCGGAGTCACCAAGGGCCCGGGCCACGGCCTCCGAGACGGTGCCGGCCACCGGGTTTCCGCTGGACCAGTGGTTGGCCCCTCCAGCCTTTCCGGTCCCGACGACCCGGCCCTCTGCCGTGGCGATGACGGCCCGGGTGTGGGTCCCCCCGGCGTCCACCCCGACGAAAAGTTTTGACATAGATTGCATCTTATAGGTAAGTTTCTGACGTGAATAGGGTGACGAAGGTCACTTTCATCCAGAGTCCATTCCCCGGGGATGGACGGCGAGCATCGGGATCGGGCGCAGAGGCGCCGGAGGAGGACCGAATGGCAGAGCTGGGAACCGACAGCCGGGAGCATGTCGGACCCTCGGTGAATCCGGTGGTGGCCATCAGGTCGATCCTGCCATCCCTGGCCCCGGCCGAGCGTCGGGTGGCCGAACAGGTCCTGGCCAACCCCGCTGACACCGGACTCCTGAGCATCGGTGAACTGGCCGCGCTGGCCGACACCTCGGAGGCCACCGTGGTCAGGTTCTCCAAGAAGTGCGGGTTCGGGGGTTACCCCGGTCTCAAGATGGCCCTGGTCTCCGAGGCCGGTCGCTCCTCGGCCGGAGGTGGGGCCCTCCGGGTGGAGGGGCTGGACATAGCCCCCGACGACTCCCTGGCCGAGGTGGTGGCCAAGGTCGGGGCCCTCGACGCTCAGGCCGTGTCAGACACCGTGGCTCAACTCGACCTGGAGGTGCTCTCCCGGGTGGTGGATCACGTGGTGGGGGCCCGTCGGGTCGAGATATACGGAATCGGGGCCTCGGGCCTGGTGGCGACCGATCTGCAGCAGAAACTCCGGCGTATCGGATTTCCCGCCGCGGTGGCGGTGGACGGCCACGAGGCCCTCACCTCCGCCGCGGTCCTGGGTCCCGGCGATGTGGCCCTGGCCATGAGCCACAGCGGTGAGACCCTCGACATCGTCGACCCCATCGAGCTGGCCCGCTCCCACGGGGCGACCACCGTGGCGGTAACCAACCATTCCCGCTCCACGCTGGCCCGATCGGCCGACCTGGTTCTCACCACCGCGGTGCGAGAGGCCACCTTCCGGGCCGGGGCCATGGCCAGTCGATCCGCCCAGCTGATAGTGGTCGACAGCATCTACCTGGGCGTGGCCCAGCGGGAGTACGCCCAGGCCCTGCTCCTGCTGGAGAAGACGGCCGCCGCGGTCGCCGATCGCCGCGGCCTGGGGGTACGTCAGCGGTGAGGGCCAATGGCGAGTCCGGCGCGGCATCGGTGGTGAGGGTCGACTCCGTCACCGAGTGGCGCAATCCGCGTACGGTCGGAATCGACGGCGCCGACACCCTCGGCATCCTGAGGATGTTGAACCACGAGGACTCCCTGGTGGCCACCGCCGTGGCCGAGGCCCTCCCGGCCCTGGCCCGGGTGGTTGATGTGGCCGTGGACCGGTACCGAGCCGGCGGCAACATCTACTACTTCGGAGCCGGAACCTCGGGACGCATAGCGGCCATGGACGCGGCCGAGATCCCCCCGACCTTCTCGGTGGACCCCGGGCGGGTGGTGGCCCATTACGCCGGGGGGATGGCGGCCCGGGACCGGGCCGTGGAGTCCGCAGAGGACGATGCCGGTCTCGGTCGTGAGGCCGCGGCCCAGGTCGGCGCCGGGGACGTGGCCGTCGGGCTGGCCGCCAGCGGACGCACCCCCTATGTCCAGGGGGCCCTGGAGGCGGCGCGCGACAAGGGCGCCCACACCGTGTTGGTCACGTCCCGGTCAGGGGGCCCCATCGCCCCCCTGGTGGACGAGTGCATCTTCGTGGACACCGGGCCCGAGGCCATCGCCGGGTCCACCCGACTCAAGGCCGGAACGGCCCAGAAGATGGTGCTCAACGGGTTCTCCACGGCCCTGATGGTGCGCCTGGGCAAGACCTTCTCCAACCTGATGATCGACGTGGCACCACGGAACGCCAAGTTGCGGGGCCGGGTGCTGTCGATACTCGAGGAGGTCAGCGGGGCTCCCGAGGAGGAGTGCGCCCGCACCCTGGCCGAGGCCCACAACGACACCAGGACGGCCCTGGTGATGCTCCTGGCCGGGGCGACCCCCACCGAGGCCCGGGAGGCCCTGGGGGGTAGCGGCGGCAACGTCAGATCGGCAATCGAGGCACTCCGTGGGCGGCGGGACACCGGCGGCGACGGAACCAACCGGACCGAGAGTGGCTCATCGGAGCCCACGAACGGAACCTGATCCCGTGAGGAGGGGATACCAATGAGAAGATCCATCAGGGAGCGACTGCTCCCACTACTGGCCTTGCTGGCGGCACTGGTCCTGATGGCGGCGGCCTGTGGTGACAGCGGTTCCGGCGGGGAACCCGCCGCCACCGGAGGTGACGGCGGATCGTCGGAGTCAACCACCTCCGCCGCCCCGGACACCTCGGCATCCAGCCAGGAGTCGACCACGACCACCGCCGAGGCCATGGAGGACGTCACCCTCACGGTGTGGTCCTGGCGGCCCGAGGACGAGGATGCCTACAACCGCATCTTCGACGTGTACGAGTCCGAACACCCCGGTGTGACCGTGGAGTTCGTGGCCTTCGTGAACACCGACTACAACAACATCCTGTCCACGGGCCTCACCGGCGACGGTGGCCCCGACGTCGTGCAGCTCCGGGCCTACGGGGGGGTCCAGCCCCTGATCGAGGCCGGTCAGCTCATGCCGATAGACGGCACCGTCGACCTGTCGAATTTCACCGACAGCGCCCTGAAGGTGTCCACCGGTGTGTCCGACGGGCACATCTACGGG
>JALSTE010000170.1 GCA_026983855.1 Acidimicrobiia bacterium | reverse complement strand
ACTCGAGGCCGCCGGGTTCAATGCCTCGGACATGGCCACTGACAATCCCTCCGATGAGTTGCGGCGGGCCGGTGAGCAGGCCATGGCAAATTGCGCCTCGGGGGATGATCTGACCGCCCTCCTCCAGGATTCCAGCCTCGACGACGAGGCGGTGCGCAACCGCTTCGTGGAGGGGATGGTGTCGGGGGCCGGGGGCACCATCGACCGGGCCCAGGCCGAGTGCATAACCGACTACATCATCGACCAGGGGGTCACCCTGGCCGACATCACCCAGGCCGGTGTCGGGAATGGGTTGCCGCCCGAAATGCAGGACCTGATCAACGCCGCCGTGGGGGTGTGCGTCCAGCCCTGACCGGCACTGTGGGATGCTGGTCCCATGGCGACCGTGCCGGGGTGCTTCGTGGTCACACCCAGCGATTTGTCCGCCCTGTTCGGGATTCTCGACGAACTCGGGTACCGGACGTTGGGGCCCACGGTTCGGGACGGGGCCATCGTCATCGGGGAGATCTCGGGGATCTCCGACCTGCCGATCGGGATCACCGATGAACAGGGTCCGGGTCGCTACCGGCTGAGAGACGGAGTCGCAGGGGCGTGGTTCGGATTCGCCGTGGGCCCGCAGTCGGCCCGGGCCCACCTGAGCCCACCGGAGCGCCCCCTGCTGGAGATCCGGAGCCGGGGCCCGACCCTGGAGTTCGTGGAGCCTGAACACCATACGGAGCGAACGGCCTTGTTCGGTATCCGTCCCTGCGACCTGGCGGCCATGGAGGTCCAGGACCGGGTCCTGGCCCGGGGCCCCCACCCCGACCCCCGGTACGTCGCCGCCCGCGACACCACCCTGGTGGTGGTGGTCAACTGCGGGGTACCGGCGGACACCTGCTTCTGCCCCTCGACCCGGACCGGTCCCCGGGCCCGCTCCGGCTTCGACCTGTCGGTGACCGAGGTGGTCGACCAGACCGACCACTACTTCGTGCTGGAGCCCGGATCCGAGGCCGGGGTCGAGATCGTGGAGCGGCTGGAACACCGTCCGGCCGACCGGGCCGAGGTCAACGCCGCCCTGGCCACCACCGAGGCGGCGGTGGAGGCCATCAGTCGGTCACTACCCGAGCAGCTCAACGGGAGACTCCTGGCGGCGGCGGATCACTCCCGTTGGGACGAGGTGGCCGCCCGGTGTCTCTCCTGTGGCAACTGCACCATGGTCTGTCCCACCTGTTTCTGTTCCGACGTCCGGGACACCACCGACCTGGCCGGGGACACGGCGACCAGGGTCCAGGTCTGGGACTCCTGCTTCACCCTGGGCCACTCCCATCTCCACGGAGGGAGCGTCCGGGCCGACACCCGGTCGCGGTACCGGCAGTGGCTGACCCACAAGCTGGACACCTGGTGGGACCAGTTCGGGCAGTCCGGTTGTGTCGGATGCGGACGGTGCATCACCTGGTGTCCCCCCGGGATCGACCTGACGGTGGAGGCGGCGGCCATCGTGGGAGGCGGCTGAGGTGGTGGCGCGGCGCCGGTCCATCGGCGACCTGCTGGCGGGGCATCCGTTCTTCGCCGATCTCCCCGACCGGGATCTGGAACTGATCGCGGGGTGTGGCCGCAACGAGGTGTTCCGACCCGGGCAGCTCCTGTTCCGTGAGGGCGATCCCGCCGACTGGTTCTATGTGATCCGCAGGGGTCGCATCGCCCTGGGCATCGGGGTCCCCGGCCGGGAGGACCTCATCATCGACACCCTGGGCCCCGGTGAGGTACTGGGCTGGTCGTGGCTGTTCCCACCCCACGTGTGGACCATGGACGCCCGGGCCCTCGACACGGTCCACGCGATCGCCCTGGACGGGGTGTGCCTGCGGGGCAAGTGCGACGAGGACCCGGTCCTGGGGTACTCCCTGGCCCGGCGGTTCGCCGGAATACTCTCCGATCGCTTGGCCGCCACCCGGCTGAGGTTGCTCGACGTCTACCGGGCCCAATCCCGTGGCTGACCCGATGACCCCGCTGCCGTACCGGGTGACGGCCAAACGGCGGGAGACGCCCGACACCTGGACCCTGGACCTCGAACCGGTGTCAGAGCCGATCGCCACCCCCCGCCCGGGACAGTTCACCATGCTCTACGCCTTCGGACGGGGGGAGATCCCGATATCGGTCAGTGGCCTACCCGGTGACGGGGCCCCGCTGCGTCACACCATCAGGGCGGTGGGAAACGTCAGTGAGGCCCTCTGTGACTTGGCCCCCGGTGACGGGTTGGGGGTGCGGGGACCGTTCGGCACCTGCTGGGGTCTGGACGGCGCGGAGGGACGCGACGTGGTCATCATGGCGGGGGGAATAGGTCTGGCCCCCCTGCGGCCGGCCATCGAGCACGTGTTGGTCCACCGGGACTCATACGGCCGCTTCGCGGTCCTCGTGGGCTGCCGGACTCCGGGCGATCTGCTCTACGCCGGACAGCTCGAGAGCTGGCGGGGTCGCTTCGATGTTGAGGTGGAGGTCACCGTGGACTCCGCTGATCCCGGGTGGCACGGGGACGTCGGCGTCGTCACCTCGCTGTTGCCGCGGATTCCCGTCGATCCCGACAACATCGCGGTGATGATGTGCGGCCCCGAGGTGATGATGCGATTCGGGGCCCGGGCCATGGTCGAGCGGGGGGTCGCCGAGGTCGACATCGAGGTGTCCACGGAGCGCAACATGAAGTGCGCCATCGGGCACTGCGGACACTGCCAACTCGGACCGAAGTTCATCTGCGCCGACGGCCCCGTGTTCCCCCTGAGCCAGGTGGGCCCACTCCTGGCCGTGAGGTCGCTGTGAACCGGCCCCGTCTGGCGGTGTGGAAGTTCTCATCCTGCGACGGCTGCCAGCTCACCCTGCTCGACTGCGAGGACGAGCTGCTGGAGCTGGCCCACCGGGTCGACATCGCCTACTTCCTGGAGGCCACCCGGGCCCACACCGAGGGTCCCTACGACGTGTCGATCGTGGAGGGTTCCATAACCACCTCCGACGACGCCGAGCGGATCCGCCGGGTCCGGGCCGTCTCGGGGAAGCTGGTCACCATCGGGGCCTGTGCCACCGCCGGGGGGATCCAGGCCCTCCGGAACGCCGCCGACATCGGGGACTACCTCTCCGCCGTCTACGCCGCCCCCGAGTTCATCTCGACCCTGGACCGCTCCACCCCGATCTCCGATCATGTCGACGTCGACTTCGAGCTCCGGGGCTGTCCCATCGACAAGGGCCAGTTGCTGGAGTTGCTCAGCGCCCTGCTGGTCGGTCGCCGCCCCGACATCGCCCGCCACAGCGTCTGCCTGGACTGCAAGCGGGCCGGCAACCCCTGTGTGATGGTCGCCACGGACACCCCCTGCCTGGGGCCGGTCACCCAGACCGGGTGCGGGGCCCTCTGCCCCTCCCTGGACCGGGGCTGCTTCGGCTGTTTCGGGCCGGCTGAGTCGGTGAACATGGCGGCGATGGTGGGTCAGCTCCGGGACCGTGGTCTCGACGACGTCGGGATCCACCGTCTCCTGAACACGTTCAACACCGGCGCCCCCGCCTTCGGAGTGGAGTCGTGAGGCGGACCCTCCACGTCGAGGCCCTGGCCCGGGTCGAGGGGGAGGGGGCCATGACCGTCGAGATAATCGACGGAGAGGTCACCGACGTGCATCTGAGCA
>JALSTE010000169.1 GCA_026983855.1 Acidimicrobiia bacterium | reverse complement strand
TCACCCCCTCCCCTCCTCGATCTATACCCGTCCAGTGGTCGTGTCACGACCACTGGACGGGCACAGAAGCGGGATTGGGGGGACGGTGGAGAGGAGGGGGGATCGGGGGGATTGGGAGGGTCAGGCGATGGTGCCCCGGCGGTGGAGCTCGGCCACCTGCTCGTGGTCCAGGTCGAGCAGTTCGCCCAGCACCTCGTCGGTGTGCTCACCAACCTCGGGGGCGGGACCCCTCACCGCCATGTCGGTGCCGGGCAGTCGAAAGGGGGCGGCGATGGTCTCGAAGTCACCGGCGGTGGGGTGATGGACGGTCTCGAAGGCCCCCGCCGCCCTCACTTGGGGATCCTCCACCACCTCGGGTAGTTCGCTGACCGGGGCCCAGATGCAGCGATGCTCATCGAGGATCTCGGCCCACTCGTCCAGGGTCCTCCGGGCGAACTCGGCGTCGAGGGTCTCCGTAACCATGCGGGGATGGGCGAAACGGGCCCTGGCGGTGGCGAAGTCGGGGTGGTCGATGAGATCCTCCCGGCCCAGGGCCAGGCACAGTCGCCTCCAGCCCTTGTCGGGGTGGGCCATCATGATCTGCACCCAGCGTCCGTCGGCGCAGCGGTAGGCCTCCATGGTGTGGCTCACGGTCTCATAACGGCTCCGGTGGCTGGGCTGGCGGTGGTCGACCAGGCAGGGGGCCAGGTCCATGGCCAGGGTCCAGGTGGCGGTGGCTATGAGGGAGGCCTCCACCACCTGCCCCTCCCCGGTCCGGTCCCTCATGCGCAGGGCGGCGAGCACACCCGAAAGCAGCCCCAGCCCGGCGGCGTGGTCGCCCTGACCGGGACGGAAGCGGGGTGGGGCGCCGTCGGGTCCGGGAATGACGCTGGCCACTCCCCCACGGGAGAAGAAGGCGGTGGTGTCGAAACCGGGTTTCGACGCGTCGGGCCCCGACTCCCCGTAGCCGGTGAACGTGGCGTACACCACCGTGGGATTAACGGCGAAAACGTCCTCGGGGGTGAGACCGAACCTCTCCCTGCGGGTGGCCATGAGGTTGGTGAGGAAGATGTCGACGTGGCCGGCCAGTCCGCGTACCAGGTCGGCTCCCTCGGGTGTGCGCAGGTCCACGGCAATGGACTTCTTGCCCCGGTTGGCGAATTGGAAGGGATGGTCGGGGTTCTCCTGCCCGGGGGCCAGCACCGCCTGCCGCAGGGTGCCCCTCATGGAGTCGCCGCGTGTCGGTTCCACCTTGATCACCTCGGCCCCCATGTCGGCCATGATGGCCACGGCGCAGGGGGCGGCGGCCCAGTTGGCCACCTCCAGGATCCGGATACCGTCCAGCGGTGACGCCACGTGACTCTCCTAGGTGATTCACCGGTTGCGGGGTTCCCGACATCATGGACCAACACCCGCAGCGGCGCCCATCGGGGTCTGTTGGGGGTCGTGATCGGGTTCCTGTCGGGGTCTGTTGGGGATCGTGATCGGGTTCCTGTCGGGGTCTGTTGGGGATCGTGATCGGGTGGCTGCCGGGGTTTGTCGGGGGTCGTGATCGGGTGCTTGTCGGGGTTTGTTGGGGGTCGTGATCGGGGGCCCTCGGGGTCCGGTGACTAACGCGGTGCGGGATGCCGTCGACGGTTCCACCATGGCCCCCCGAAGGATCGTCGTGGTCGGCAGCGGCGGATACGCCCGAGAGCTCTGCTTCTGGATCTCCACCGTGACCTCCCCCGGTGGCGGCCCGGAGTTCGAACTGGTGGGGATGATCGTCACCGACGCCGATCGCTTCCCTCCCCCCGACGGTGAGACCCGGTTCCTCGGCGACTACCGCTGGTTGGAGGAGCACCGGGGGGAGGTGGACGCCGCGGCCATCGGGCTGGGGGTCCCCTGGGCCCGCCGGGAGATCGGCGACACGATCACCCGACGTTTCCCCGAGATCGACCTGCCCCCCATCGTGGGTCCCCACGTGGCCTACGACCACCGGAGTTCCCCCCTGGGGCGGGGGGTGATCCTCTCTGGAGGGGTCATGGCCACGGTCGGCATCACCTTCGGGGACTATCTGATGATCAACATCAACGCCACCGTCGGTCACGAGGCGGTTCTGGGGCGGGGGGTGGTCATCAATCCCGGGGCCACCATCGCCGGCGGAGTGACCCTGGGGGACGACGTCCTGGTCGGCAGCGGTGCCGACGTTCTGGGTGGGGTCACCGTGGGTCGGGGAGCCACCGTCGGGGCCGGGGCCGTCGTCACCTCCGACGTCGAACCCGGGGTAACCGTGGTCGGAATACCCGCTCGGCCCCTTCCGTCCCGATGAATCGCACCCCTTGATTCACCCCGGGCCGTGGTGGCGATCGGGGGCACGGCCGCTGGGGACGGTCAGTTCGTCGCTGATTCACCCCGAAGAGCCGCGGCCGACAGGACCCACGTGAGCAGCAGTCTTCTCAGCGACGTCCGCCCCCCGGAGTCCATCGACGTCCCCGCCCCCCTCTTCGACCCTACCGGGGCGGCGGAGCGGGAGTTCCTGGCCGGGGTGCTCCGGGGCCATGACGAGGTGCGACGCCTGGTGGAGAACCGCCGGGGTCGGGACGTCTGCTGGTTGGAACCGCCCCAGGAGACCGAGCCCCTGGTGACGGTGCGTATCGCCACCTACAACCGGGGCCCGTTGGTGGCCGAGCGGGCCATCGCCTCGGCCCGGGCCCAGACCTATGAACGACTCGAGATCCTGGTGGTGGGCGACGCCTGCGACGAGGAGACCCGGGAGGCGGTGAGGGCCGTGGACGACCCCCGGGTGCGCTTCCTCAACACCGGTCGTCGTGGCGTCTATCCCCCCGGTCGTCGGCACCGCTGGATGGTGGCCGGAGCCCACCCGATGAACGTGGCCCTCTCGGTGGCCCGGGGAGCGTGGCTGGCTCCCTGTGACGATGACGATGAACTGACCCCTGACCACGTGGAGGTGCTGCTCGCCCACGTCAGAGAGCACCGGCTGGAGATGGCCTGGAGCAAGGCCCGCTGCGAGGTCGCCCCGGGACGTTGGACCGAGATCGGGTCCCATCCCCTCGAACCCAGCCGGATCAGCCACGGTTCGGTCCTCTATTCCCTGGGACTGCGCCACTTTCTGCACAACCCGGGGGCCTGGAGACTCAACGCCCCGGGGGACTGGAACCTGTGGGACCGCATGCGAAACGCAGGGGTCCGCATGGGGTTCCTGGATCGGGTGACCTACCACCACTACCTGGAGGAGCTCCAGAGAGGGGACGACCAGTGACATCCGGCCCGACCGGCACCCTGGCGGAATCGACCGCCCACCCCCTCGGTGCCGTACACGTCCGAGACTCCGTCGAACTCGAGATCTCACCCCCGGGAAGTGCGGAGGCCGCCATCCCCATATGCCGTCCCGATCTCCCACCCCTGACCGAGCTGACGGCCCTGCTCGAGGGGGTCTGGGACACCCGGATGCTCTCCAATTTCGGGCCCCTGTCCCGCACCCTGGAACGGGAGGCGGCCGAGGTGCTGGGGGTGGAGCGGGTTCTGGCCCTGGCGTCGGGTGACACCGCCCTCATGGCCACCCTCGCCGCCCTGGACCTGGAGGAGGGGGCCCCGGCCTTCGTGAGCCCCTTCACCTTCAACTCCACCATCAACGTGGCCCTGTGGAACCGGCTGCGCCCGGTGTTCGTGGACATCGACCCGGCCACCCTGAACATGGACCCC
>JALSTE010000168.1 GCA_026983855.1 Acidimicrobiia bacterium | reverse complement strand
TCAACCCTGCTGAAGGCCATCGCCGGGGTGGTCCAGCCCGATCGTGGTGCCGTGATCTTCGATGGGCGTGACTCCACCCACGCCCCGCCCAACGAGGTGGCCAACCGGGGAATCGCCCTTCTGCCGGGTGGTACCGGGGTGTTCGCCACCCTCACGGTGAGGGAGAACCTGCAGGCGGCGTCCCGCTCCCCGCGGGCGGCACGGACGGCAGGTACCCAGGTGGGACCCGAGGAGTTCGACCCCGAGACGGTTCTGGAGATGTTCCCGGTACTGGCCGAACGGTCCGGGGAGCCGGCCGGCAACCTGTCGGGGGGACAGCAGCAGATGCTGGCCCTGGCCATGGCCTTCCTCACCCGCCCCCGTCTCCTCATGATCGACGAACTCTCCCTGGGACTGGCGCCGGTGGTGGTGGCCGAACTTCTCGTGGTCCTCCGACGCCTGGCCGCCAATGGGGTCACGATCCTGGTGGTGGAGCAGTCGGTGAACGTCGCCCTGACCGTGGCCCGCACGGCCTACTTCATGGAGAAGGGCCAGATCCGTTTCCACGGACCGACCGAGGAGCTGCTCCACCGGCCCGACATCCTGAGATCGGTCTTCCTGGCCGGGGCCGGGGCCGGCGGTCCGGAGGGTGACGTAGGGGCGACACCTCCACCGCCCGGCGCCGGGACCGCCGAGCCTGGAATGACCGGTTCGGACGGAATGCCCGCCGAGACCGGAATGACCGGATCGGCCGGAATGACCGCCGGGACCGCCGAGACCGGATCGGCCAGAATGACCGCCGGGACCGCAATGACCGGATCGGACGGATCACCACCCGTGGTGGCGGTGGATCGCCGGCCACGTGCGGACCTCGGTACCGATCCGGGCGGTGACGGGGTCCCGGCCCTGTCGGTGAGGGGCCTGATCCGGTCCTTCGGCGGTATCGCCGCCGTCGACGACGTCAGCCTGGACCTCTGGCCGGGGGAGATTCTCGGATTGATCGGCCCCAACGGGGCGGGCAAGACCACCCTGTTCGACCTCATATCGGGGGTCACTCCGGCCCAGGCCGGGAGGGTGGAGCTTCACGGGGAGAGGCTCGACGGTCGGGATCCCTCGGCCCGGGCCCGCCGGGGCCTGGGCCGCTCCTTCCAGGATGGCCGCCTGTTCCCTTCCCTGACCGTCTCCGAGACGGTGGCGGTGGCCCTGGAGCGGTGGATAGCGGTACGGGACCCGGTGTCCGCGGCCCTGCACCTGCCCAACGTCTACGACAGCGAACTGAGGATCGCCGAGCGGGTCGAGGAGATCCTGCTGCTGTTCGGGCTGACCGGCTACTCCGCGGTCTCGGTGTCGTCGCTGTCCACGGGGACCCGGCGTCTGGTGGACCTGGCCTGCGTCGTGGCCCATCGGCCCACGGTGGTGCTGTTCGACGAGCCCTCCAGCGGTATCGCCCAGAGGGAGGCCGAGGCCCTCGGGCCCATGCTGGAGAGGATCAGGGACGAGATGGGGTCCTCCCTCATCGTGATCGAACACGACATCGCCCTGCTGCGCTCGGTCAGCGACCGCATGATCGCCCTGGACAGGGGGCGGGTGATCGCCGGCGGCCGGCCCGATGAGGTCACCTCCGCGCCCGTGGTGATCGAGTCCTATCTCGGAACTGACGCCGCCACCCTGGGACGGTCGGGCCCCAGGAACTGAGGGGCCCACTGGTCGGGCCCGGGAGACAGCGCCCCGGTGTGGCGCTACGATCCTCCCCACCAGGGGGAATCGTGCCACGTAGGTTCGTGGTGGGGGACTATCGGGAGGATCCAGATGCAGCCTGCATCCGCGGGGGGAGACGGCGGTGACACCGGGGCGATGCTCAGGCGTTGGGGGCCGGTGGTCGCCATAGGAGCGGTCGTCGTGGGGGTGTTGGCCATCGTGGTGTTCGGGGGTGGTGACTCCGGTGACACCGGGGGACAGGCCGCATCCACGGCCGCTCCGACGTCCTCGACGGCCACCACCGAACCCGGGTCGACCGAACCCGGAACCGCGGTCAGCACCACCCCGACGACCGAGACCGGGCCGACCATCCCGACCTGGGAGGGGAGTCCCTACCCTCCGGGGGTAATGAGTTTCGAGGTGGCGTCCGACCTCGGCCTCAGCCTCGACTTCGGCGAGCGGTGCGACACCGAGCGGGGGCGGGTCAAGGTCCCCGACGTGTTCGCCCCGACCTGCTGGCTGCCTTTCGAGGGCGACAACGGTGGGGCCACGGCTCCGGGGGTGACCGCCGACACGATCCGGATCGCCTACTACGAGTCCCAGGACTCGGACTTCATACTCCAGTACCTCACCGACGCCATCGCCGATGACGACACCAACGCCGATGTCACCGACACGATGGAGAAGCTGCTCCAGTTCTACGAGACGTACTACGAGACCTACGGCCGAAGGGTGGAACTGATTCCCGTCGTGGCCTCTGGGGTGGTCAATGACGAGGTCTCCGCCCGGGCCGATGCCGTGCGGATCGCCGAGGAGATCAAGCCCTTCATGGTGTGGAACGGTCCCGGCCTCACCAACGCCTTCGCCGACGAACTGGCCGCCCGCGGAATCCCGTGCATCTCGTGTGGTCCCGGCCAGCCGGCCGACTACTACATAGCCAACGACGGATTGAGCTGGACCATCGGGGCCGGAAACGCCCAGACGAACCTGCTCGTGGCCGAGTACGTGGCCGAGAGGCTGGCGGGTATGCCGGCCAGCCACGCCGGTGATCCCGACATGGTGTCCACCGACCGGGTGTTCGGACTGCTCTACATCTCATCGAGTGCCGCTTCGGAGGCGGTGGCCGATCAACTCGAAGCGGAACTGGGCCGGAGGGGGGTAGAGCTGGCGGCACGAATTCCCTACGCTCTGGACCCCTTCACCATCCAGGAAACGGCTTCGAACGCCATCGCGAAGCTGAAGGACGCCGGTGTGACCAGCGTCATCTTCGCCAGTGATCCGATATCGCCACGGGACTTCACCCGTGAGGCCACCGCCCAGGAGTACTTCCCCGAATGGGTGCTGGCCGACGGATTCCTGTCCGACACCAACGCCTTCGCCCGCACCTACGACCAGGATCAGTGGGCCCACGCCTTCGGCCTCACGAGTCTGGCCGCCCCCGTGCGCCCCGAGAAGGCGGGGGCGTTCCACAAGTACACGTGGTTTCACGGTGAGGAGCCGGCGGCCAATGACGAGATCGGGGTGATCGATCCCTTCCCGGCCCTGTTCTACGCCGCCCTGTCCGCCGTGGGACCCGACCTGACGATCGAGGGATTCCGCGACGCCCTGTTCGCCGCGGCGCCGACACCCCGGGCCATAACCGCTCCCTCGCTCTCCTACGGTTCGCACGGTAGATGGCCACCCGACCTCGAACCCGACTACCTCGGTGTCGACGACGTGACCGAGATCTGGTGGGACCCCGAGGCCGTCGGCCCCGACGAACTGCGCCGCGAGGGGGCCGGCATGTACCGGTGGGTGGATGGCGGGCGACGCTATCTCGCCGGGGAGTTCGAGGCCGGTCCCACCCGGGCGTTCGACCCCGAGGGTGCGATCACCATCTACGACGATCGGCCGCCCGCCGAGGCCTCACCGGACTACGAGCCCCTGCCGTCCCCTCGCTGACACCGGCGGGGACGGGCCCGCACCCACGGGGTCACTCCGCCCGCCCCGACCCGTTCCTTCTCCGGGGTGGGGGCGGAGACT
>JALSTE010000167.1 GCA_026983855.1 Acidimicrobiia bacterium | reverse complement strand
GAGAAGGCGGCCACCGCCAAGAGGGAGACGGCGAATCCCCGGTGCAGGAATGTGCCGGCCTTCCCCCAGGCCCGCCGGCGTATTCCGGCCAGCCACAGGACCGCCAGCCCGAACATGATGAAGCCCGCCCGGGTCACCCAGGCTCCCTCCAGCCCCTGGGCGGCGGATTCGCTGGTTCCAAGACGGATCCAGGAGTACGAGGGGGGCATCGCCACCGGAGCCACGATGGCGACCAGGCCGACCACCAGCAGGAGCGTGACACCGGTGGCGGTGGGGGACGGATCCCGCTCCGGTGTAGGAGATTGCTTGGGTCCCGGGGTTGGTGTGTCAGAGCCCTTCACGGCAGGTCACCGGTAGGAATCCTGGTCCGGTCCCGTCCCCGACGCCAGGGACCAACGTCACCTCCTCGACGGATCCCCTCACCCTCCTCGATCTGTGCCCGTCCTGTGGTTGTGTGGGGACCGTGGGGCGGGCATAGATCGTGGGGGAGGGGGTGAGAGGGATGGGGGGAAATTCGGGTGGGGTTGTCCGAAACGGGGCACTCTGTTCGTGGAGGGGACAACCGGGAGATGCCCGGGGCCGGACCGAGGTCCGGGATCACGATGGAGTCAACCCATGAAGTACATGCTTCTGCTCTACAGCGCGGACAACGCCGGCCCCGAGATGGGCAGCCCCGAACAGGCGGCGGAGATGCAGGCCTGGTTCGCGTACACCGAGGCCCTGGTGTCGGCCGGCGCCCTGGTGGCCGGTGATCCCCTCCAGGGCACCGACACCGCCACCACGGTCCGGGTGCGGGAGGGTCAGCTCTCGGTCACCGACGGCCCCTTCGCCGAGACCAAGGAGATGCTGGGTGGTTACTACCTGATCGACGTCCCCGACCTCGACGCGGCCCTCGAGTGGGCGGCCAAGGTGCCCCTGGCCCCCTACGGGTCGGTGGAGGTGCGCCCCCTCATGGAGCTGCCGCCCCGGTGAGAGACGGTGGCGGCCTCGTGGCTGATGTGTTCGTCGATGAGTGGGCTCGGGTGGTGGCCACCGTGGCCCGGGACTTCGGGGACCTGGAACTGGCCGAGGACTGCGCCCAGGAGGCCTTCGAGGTCGCCACCCGTCGATGGGAGGTCGAGGGTCGCCCGCCGTCACCCGGGGCCTGGTTGGTCACGGTGGCCCGGCGGCGGGCGATCGACGTCTTGCGCAGGGACCGTCGGTTCGAGGCCCGCCTACCCGCCCTGGCCCGGGCCCGGGAGCGGGCCGCCTCACCCTCCCCCCTCGTGGACGACCGCCTGGCCCTGCTGGTCTCGTGCTGCCATCCGGCCCTGGGAGTGGACGCCCGGGTGGCCCTCACCCTCAAGTTGGTCGGGGGACTGACCGTCACCCAGATCGCCCGGGCGTTCGTGGTCTCCCCGACGGCCATGGCCCGCCGTCTGTCGCGGGCCCGGGCCAAGATCCGCCGGGCCACGATCCGGATCGAGGCACCGGACCACGACATTCTGATCGGGAGGATCGCGGCCGTCAGATCGGTGATCTACCTGATCTTCACCCAGGGCCACACCGCCACCGCGGCGACCGAGCTGGTGCGGGGGGATCTCTGTGATGAGGCCCGCTGGCTGGCGGGGCTGCTGGTGGAACTGGTCCCCGGCGACCCGGAGAACCTCGGTCTGGCCGCCCTGATCGACCTTACCGATGCCCGACGGCCCGAGCGGATGGGCCCCGATGGCCATCTACGTCTCCTTGGGGATCACGACCGTTCCCGCTGGAACCGTCCCATGATCGACTCGGGTCTGGCCCTGCTGGGCCGGGCCCACGCCCACGGGTGTCCGGGGCCATTCCAGCTCCGGGCGGCGGTGGCCGCCCTGCACTCCACCGCCCCCTCACTGGAGGCCACCGACTGGGGGGCGATAGTCGGACTCTACGACGCCATGCTGGAGGGGTGCTCCGACCCGACCGGGGATCCCGATCCCGTCCTGGTCCTGAACCGTCTGGTGGCCAGGTCGAGGATCGCTCCCGTCTCCGAGGTCCTCGTTGAGCTCGAGGCTCTGGCCTCCGATGGGCGACTCGACCGCTATCCCTACCTTCACAGCGCCCGGGCTGAGCTACTGCTGAGACTGGGGCGCCGACGGGAGGCGGTGAGGTGGTTCGGGCGGGCCCTGGAACTCACCGAGAACCCCGTCGAGGCCGCCCACCTGAGCGAGAGGATCGCCACCGTGGGGGAGGAGCCGGCCGGTCCGACCGCCGAGGGTGGCGCCGGACCAGATTCCGTCTGAGGAGTGGGGCGAAACCCGGCCGTATTCCGTCTGAGGGGGTCGGGACCCGGGCCGGCCGGGGACGGCGACCGGAGGTGTGGTTGACTTGCCCCATGGGTGCCACCGAACCCGGGCCGACGGGCCGCTCCGATCCGATGGCGCGGGTACTCCGTTCGGTGAACCGGGTGGTGCGCCCCATCGTCAAGGCCGGGCTGGGTTCGCCCCTGCCGGTGGGCTTGGGTGCCGTGGTTCTGGGGGCGACCGGAAGGGTCTCCGGTGAGCCGAGGGAGGTTCCCCTCCTCGGGTTGCGGGTCGGGGACAGGGTGTTCGTGTCCACGGTCAGGGAGAGGTCGCAGTGGCTCCGTAACGTTGAGGCGAATCCCCGGACCGCGGTGTGGTACTGCGGACGGAGACATGAAACGGCCGCCAGGGTGCAGCGCGGTCCCCTGAACGTCGTGACCCTGGAGCCGGTGGGCGGGGACAGCAGGGACTAGGGGTCCGGTCCACGGTCGGTTCCGACCCGGTTCCCCACCACTTGACCGGTCTCGACCCGGGGGGGTGGTTCCAGCCGGTGGACGGGCCGCGGGCCCTCAACCGGTGTAGATCTCCACCTCCGAGGCTCCCGTGTTGCCCCCCGAGGTCGTCTCGGCGTCGAAACGGACGATCTGTCCGGTGACGGGGGAGTCGAACATCGCCGGCTGATCCCCGGCCGGGAAGGGGCCGTACACCGTCCCGTCGACGGTCACGGTGTAGGTCTCGGTGATGGCCGTACCGTCGCTCATGGACCGGGTCCTGAAGGCCACGCCGGTGAGGGTGCGCGGTGCCCCGAGGTCCAGCTCGATCCAGGCCTCGTCGCCGTCGCCGGCCGATGACCACTCGGTTCCCCGGTTCCCGTCGATGGCCATGGCGGCGCCGAAAGAACTCGAGAACTCCGAACTGACGCCGGTTATGGTCGACTCGGGGGCGATGTTCGTTCCCAGGGGGTTGGCCGATGCGACGGGGGTGCGAAAGGTCATCACCTCGCTGCGGTAGACGTTCCCCTCGGTGTCAGAGCCCTGCAGGATGTACTGGTACTCGGTGTCGGGCTCCAGACCGGTCAGGAGGGGTCCGTGGTTCTCGTGGGCCCCACCCTGCATGTCGCTGTCGACCGCCAGCTGGCCGAACGATCCGTCCTCGCCGTAGATGACCGCGCAGGCGACGGGGATCGACGTGTCCACGGACAGGGTCGCCGTGGTGCCACTGGAGTCGGGGACTATGGCCACCTCGGTGGTGAGGATGTCCTCGATCGGCCGGAAGCCGCTGGTCTCACCCCCTCCCGAGGAACAGGCGGCGGCCAGGAGAGCCGTGGCCAGCAGGATCAGCATGAGTGGGCGTTTCGACATCGTGGTCCCTTCTTCGGTCCGGCGGATCCATCGCCGAGGCCGGGCGCGTTGGTCGGGTCTGGCTATTCCACGTGGGCCGGGTCCGAATCGT
>JALSTE010000166.1 GCA_026983855.1 Acidimicrobiia bacterium | reverse complement strand
CCCGCTACGCCGACGTGCAGAGGGTGGCCGGCGACTACCAGACCTTCTCCGCCGCCCGGGGGATTCGCCTCGAGGAGATGTCGGAGGAGGAGATCGCCAACCGGCGGACCCTCATGGAGACCGACCCCCCCGAGCACACCCGTCTCCGCCGCCTGGTCAACCGCGGCTTCACCCCCCGGGTGGTGTTGTCCTACGAGGCGGCGATCCGGGAGCTGGCCGCCAACGTTCTCGACGAGGCCCTGCCCCGGGGCACCTTCGACTACGTCACCGAGGTCGCCCGCAAGCTCCCGATGAGGATGCTGGGCCGGCTGCTGGGGATCCCCGACTCCGACGGTGAGTGGCTGGTGCAGAAGGGCGACGCCATGATCGCCAACACCGATCCCGAGTTCACCGATCACCCCGTGGGGCTGGTGGACACCGACGAGTACCGGCTGCTGCCCTTCCGCAGCCCCGCCGCCGTCGAGATCTTCGAGTACGCGGAGAAGGCGGCCCGGGCACGCCGGGCCAATCCCGGGGACGACATCATCACCCGGTTGCTGTCCCGGACGATCGACGGTGAGCCACTCACCGATCTGGAGTTCAAGAACTTCTTCGCCCTGTTGATCGCCGCGGGCAACGACACCACCCGCTACAGCCTGGCCGCCGGACTGCACCGGCTGATGCACGAACCCGGTGTGCTCGATCACTGGCGGGCCGATCCCAGCCTGGGCGAGAGCATCGTGGAGGAGGTGTTCCGCACCACCACGGTCACCATGCACTTCCGTCGCACCGCCACGGTGGACACGGAACTCTCGGGAACCCCGATCAGGGCCGGTGACAAGGTGGTCATGTGGTTCGTCTCGGCCAATCACGATGAGAGGCAGTTTCCCGACCCCTTCCGGTTCGATCCCCTCCGCACCCCCAACGACCACGTCACCTTCGGGGGTCGCGGACCCCACTTCTGCATGGGGGCGTGGCTGGCCCGGCTCGAGGTGCGGGTGGTCTTCGAGGAGCTTCTGAAGCGGACCCGGAGCATCGAACCGGCGGGCGACATCGAGAGACTGCGGTCCAACTTCATCTCCGGTATCAAGCACCTCCCGGTCACCGTCGAGATGGCATGATTCGGGCGTCCCGCCCCGGTGGGACGCCAGAGGATCCATCCCCGGCCGTCACCCGTGTGCCGGCCCGTCCACTGTGGAGGCTGTCGTGACCGACAACGCGGAACTGCACGAGAGGCGCCTGGCCGCCACCCCCAGGGGGTGGGGCAGTGTCCTGCCCCGATACGTGGTCCGGGCCGAGAACGCCGAACTGTGGGACGTCGAGGGCAATCGGCTGATCGACTTCGCCGCCGGGATAGCGGTGGTGAACACCGGTCACCGCCACCCCAACGTGGTGGGGGCCGCCTCGGCCCAACTGGACGCCTTCACCCACACCTGCTTCATGGTCACCCCCTATGAGAGCGTGGTGACCCTGGCCGAGAGGCTCAACGCCATCGTCCCGGGGGGGCCCAACAAGACCCTGCTGGTCAACTCGGGGGCCGAGGCGGTGGAGAACGCGGTGAAGATCGCCCGGGCCCACACCGGACGTCCGGCGGTGGTGGCGTTCGCCGGGGGTTTTCACGGTCGCACCATGATGACCCTGGCCCTGACCGGGAAGGTCAGCCCCTACAAGCTCCGCTTCGGGCCCTTCCCCGGGGACGTCTACCACGTGCCCTTCCCCTACGGCTACCACGGTGTGGGCGCCGAGGACTCCCTCGCCGCCCTGGACGATCTGTTCTCCTCCGACGTCGAGCCCGAGCGGGTGGCGGCGATGGTCCTGGAGCCGGTCCTGGGCGAGGGGGGATTCGTCCCCGTGCCGGAGGGATTCCTGGCCTCCATACGTGAGGTCTGCGACCGCCACGGGATCGTCATGGTGGTGGACGAGGTCCAGACCGGCTTCGGTCGCACCGGTGAGATGCTGGCCGTGCACCACACCGACGTGGTCCCCGATCTGGTCACCATGGCCAAGAGCCTGGCCGGCGGATTCCCGCTCTCGGCCGTCACCGGGAGGGCCGAGATCATGGACGCACCCCTGCCCGGCGGACTGGGGGGAACCTACGGCGGGTCGCCGATGGCCGTGGCCGCCGCCAACGCGGTGATCGACACCATCACCGATGAGGGCCTGCTGGACCGGGCCCGGAGCATCGGTCGGATCGTGGATGAACGTCTCGGGGCCCTGGTTGAGCGGGTCCCCTCGGTGGGTGACGTACGTGGTCTGGGGGCCATGATGGCGGTGGAGCTCTCCCTGGGGGGAGACCCGGCGCAGCCGGCCAAGGCCCTGGCCGGGGAGGTGGTCAGCGCCTGCGCCGAGCGGGGCCTGCTGGTTCTCTCGTGTGGGGTGAAGGGGAACGTGATCCGGCTGCTCCCCCCACTGACCATTCCCGAGGGGGTGCTCGACGAGGGCCTCGACATACTCTGCGACGTCCTGACCGAGCTGGGCTGAGGGGGACCGGGCCCGGGGCTCCAGGGTCGTGGCACGTATCGGGAGGTACGGGGGTTCCGCCCTCGGGGCGGCCTAGGCCTCCAGGGTGGTTCCCCCCCGCCAGGAGGTCCCGACCTCCCGCCAGTAGCCACCGATCATCTCCCGGGGCCGGATCCGGTCCAGTTCCTCGGTGGGGGACTCGAACAGGGAGATCTCGGCCGAACCCCTCCACGTGGGTCCGACCTCGGAGTCGTATCCGCTCATGGTGACCAGCTCGTGCAGCGAATCCGTACCGTCGGACTCGATGGCCGGCATCCAGCGGTGGTGCAGCATCGGCAGGGCGTTCACGAAACCGGCGTTCTCCGAGGGTTCCTCTATGGTGAAGGTGGCCTCGATCAACCGACGACCATAGGCCGAGCAGGTGGCGCCGAACCTTCCCCCCGGTTCCAGGCGGGGTCCGGCCCGCCCCACCCGTACCGGGTGGGTCTGGTGTATCTCGCCCAGCTTCTTGGGGTAGCCCTGGTGATGGCCCCGGACCATGGCGTAGTCCTTGTCGACCCAGATGTAGACGCAGCGGGAGTAGTGGCGGTCACCGTAGCGGCACCTCACCACCACGAAGCACTCGCTGTACTGGGAACGCACCGGGTCGAGGAGCTCCTCGAAGGAGTCCGAGCAGGACTGCCATTCGGCCCAGACCACCGCCACCGCCCCGGGATCCTCCTCGGCCGGCAGCAGCGGATCGGGCAGTAGCTCGGCCACCGCCGCGGGGTCGGTGCGATACTCGATGGTGAGCATCTCCCCGGAGTAGTGCCAGGGGGGAGCGGGCACCAGGGAGGCCTTCCCGGTGGCCGAACGCGGGAACATGAAACCTCGGGTCTCGCTCATGGCCGGGAGGGTACTAGTTTCGTTTGGAACCAAACAACGACAAGGGGGCGGCGGATGGCCGAGCTGAGAAGGATCCTGTTGGGAGGGGTTCCGACCCACGTGCGGTTGGATGGGGATGAGCTGGTGGCCGCCGACGGCAGGAGGGTGGCCGAGGCCGCCGCGGTCCACCTTCCCCCCACCGATCCGACCAAGATCCTCTGCGTCCACCTCAACCACGTGAGTCGGGTGAGGGAGTTCCAGGCGACCCTGCCCCCCGCCCCCACCTACTTCCACAAACCGGTGTCGGCCCTGAACTCCCACCGGGGGGAGGTGGTCCGGCCCCGGCGCTGTCACTGGCTGAACTACGAGGGCGAGGTGGTGATCGTCATCGGACGCACCTGTCGCAACATCTCACCGGACCGG
>JALSTE010000165.1 GCA_026983855.1 Acidimicrobiia bacterium | reverse complement strand
GAAGGTGCCCAGGATCGTCAGGGCGAACGTGGACAGCAGCAGCGACAGGTTCCAGATCCGCAGCATCCCCCGCCGTTCCTGGACCACCACCGAGTGGAGGTAGGCCGTGGACGTCAACCACGGCAGTAGTGACGCGTTCTCGACTGGGTCCCACGCCCAGTAGCCGCCCCATCCCAGGACCTCATAGGACCACCAGGCGCCCAGCACGATGCCGGTGGTGAGGAAGCCCCACGCCAGGACCGTCCACGTGCGGGTCTCCAGCAGCCACCCCTCCCCCAGACGCCCCGTGACCAGGGCGGCGATGGCGAAGGAGAACGGCACGCTGAACCCCACGTAGCCCAGGTAGAGCATCACGGGGTGCACGGCCATCAGCGGATGATTCTGCAGCAGGGGGTTCAGCCCCCGACCGTCGGCGGGGGCGGAAGCGAGGGTGCCGAACGGATCGGCGGGGCCGGTCAGCATCAGGAAGAAGAACCCGGCGATCACGAAGAGGGTGAGCATGGCCCACGCCACCAGCGGGTCATCCAGGCGGGACCGGAATCTCCAGCCCACGGCCACGATGTAGCCGGTGAGTATCAGCACCCACAGCAGGATCGACCCCTCCAGGGCCCCCCACAGGGTGGCGACCTTGTAGAGCAGGGGCGTGGTGGTGGTGCTGTTGCGGGCCACGTAGACGAAGGAGAAGTTGTCGGTGAGGATCGCCCACTCCATCACCAGGGCCGCCACCAGCGACGCCGCCAGGGTCACCAGGGCCCACTGTCCGGCCAACCTCAGCAGGTCGGAGCGCCTACGCCTCAGCCCGATGATCTGGGTGACCACGCCGGCGGCGGCGGAGATCAGGCCGATGAGTACCGAGAGTCTCCCCAGGGAGGCCATGGCTCAGGATCCGTTCGTGTCGACGAGGGCTGACAGCGCGGGGTCGCAGCCCTCGAAGAAGTCTGGGGGCAGGGTCACTCCCACCCGCTCGCCGTTGTCGGCGGAGTACTCGTTGGTGTGCTTCACCAGAATCCGATCGCTGAGGAACACGTGATCATCGGGACCGTCGACGGTGGAGGTGTTCTCGCTGATCCAGTGACCCTCGAGAACCACCGGAATCCAGGGGGTGTCGAACAGCTCGGGGGGGTCGGTGGTCTGGGTGACCGCGGCGACCTTGCAGTTGTAGACCACCTCGAAGCGCACGTTGTCGCCGACCGTCTCCACCGAGGAGGGGATCACCCGACCCTGCAATCGGAAACGCCGGGTTCCCAGGGAGTCCCGCTGGGCCACCGCCTCGTCCACGTTGCGGAAGTACAGAGTGGAGCTGCGCAGGAACTGCACGATGATCAGCCCGGCGGCCACCACCGTCAGGGCGGCCACCAGACCCCACCAGCGGCGCCGCCGGCGATGGAGCTGACGGCGGATGGCCTCGGCCTCGGAGGGGGCGACGGGTTCGGTCCGGGGCCGCAGGTCCAGCTCCGGTCCGGCGTCGAGGTCGGAGTGGTCGCTCATCGTCGGGGGCTCCGGTCAGAGTCGGGTTCGTCAAGGTCGCCGGGCCCGGCCAGGTGGGGCCGGGCCGAGGACTCGGGTACCCCGATCCCGAGTTCGTGCCCGATGGTCCGGGAACGGCTCAGGATCGAGTAGGCGTAGACGCCGATGGCGCCGAACGTGATTCCGTAGCCGAGCAGGATCGTGCCCCAGGAATCCATCAGGCGTTCACCCCCTCGGCCCGGCGGGCCGACACGGCGAGGGCCAGGCCCTCCTCCTCGCGTATCTCCTCGAGACGCACGAGTCGGTACCGGTGGATCATCAACCACGCCGCCACCAGGGTGAACGCCAGCAGGGAGAACATCAGGGTGGCGAACATATCGCCGGTGATCTCCGAATTGCGGTCGCTCCGGATGGATGCCTTCTGGTGCAGGGTGCGCCACCACTCCACCGAGAAGTGCACGATGGGGATGTTCACCGCCGCCAGCAGGGCGGCGATGGCCGCCCTCCGGGACCGGGCCTCGATCTCGGCGGGCATGTTGCGGATGGCCAGATAGCCCAGGTAGCTGACGAACATCAGGGCCGTGGTGGTGAGGCGGGCGTCCCACTGCCAGAACACCCCCCAGGTGATGCGGCCCCAGAGCATGCCGGTCACGAGGGTGAGGGCCAGGAACAGCACCGCCACCTCGCCGGCGGCCCCGGCCAGGCGGTCGTAGTGACGCCCCCGGTCCTCCCGCGAGGAACCCCGCCAGAGGTAAAGGGCCGAGGCCACGGCGGTGAGGATGAACGACCCGTAGGCCACCCAGATGGTGGGAACGTGGATGTACAGGAGGCGCACCGCCTCCCCCTGTATGCGGTCCCGGGGGGAGATCACCAGGCCCAGCAGGGCCATGACCGCCATGGACGCCAGGCCCACCCAGCCCAACACCCGGGTCGCCACACTCGACGTCATGAGGTGCCGTGAATCACCTCGATCGGATGCGCCCGACATTCTCAGCTCTCCTCCATGAGGGGCCCGAAGGCCACCAGTCCGATCGCGGCGTAGACGCCGGTGATCACGGTGAGTATACCGACCCAGTTCCAACCGGGTTGGGTACTGATTCCGAACGCCGCTTCCAACGCCCTGGATCCACCCAACAGTATCGGCGCGACCACGGGGATGAGCAGCAGCGGTAGCAGAGTCTCGCGCACCCTGACCCCCAACGACAGGGCACCGTAGATGGCCCCGGTCAGGGCGAATCCCGCCGTGCCGATCACGGTCGTGGACACCAGCAACAGGGGATCGGACACGGCGACGTCGAACAGGACCACCACGCCGGTCAGCAGGGCCGCCTCCAGCACCACCAACTCCACGAAGACGGCGGCCGCCTTGCCCAGGAACAGCGACCCGGGTCGGAACCCCGACAGCCTCAGGGCGTCGGTGATTCCCTCGGGTCCCTCCACGGTGAACGACCTCTGCACGACGAGGGTCCCGGCGAAGAGCACCCCGACCCAGAACAACCCCGGGGCACCCTGCTCGAGCAGCGACCGGTTGGCGTCGAAGGCGAAGGCGAAGACCACCTCCACGAGCAGGCCGAGGGGGATCACCTGGTTGATCGTGACCCGGGTGCGCCACTCGATCAGCAGATCCTTGCGGGCCACCCGGGCGGCGTCCCCCAACAGCTCAGCGATCATCGGCGCCGATCTCCCCGGTGGCATCCCGGGCGGCGGCCCCGTCCACGGCCCCTCCGGCCCGCCCCGCGGGTGAACCCGAGCTGGCCAGGGCCCTTCCGCCCCCGATGTCGAACACGGTGTCGGCCACCACCTCGGCCCGATCCAGCTCGTGGCTGGCGAACACCACCGTCGCCCCGGCGGAGGCGGCGGCTCCCAGCAATCCGTCCAACAGGTCCCTTCCCCGGCTGTCGAGACCGGCGTGGGGTTCGTCCAGCAGCCACAGCCGGGGCCGACGGGCCACCAGCACGGCTATGGCCACCCGGCGCCGTTGCCCGGCGGAGAGCTTCTGCACCGCGATGTTCCACAGACGGGGTGAGACCTCCATGGCCTCCAGGGCCGCCACCTGGTCGGCCCGGTCGGCCCCCACCGCTCCCCCCCAGAAGGCCAGGTTGTCGGCCACGGTGAGGTCGTCGTAGAGCTGGCTCCCGTGGCCCAGCAGCCCGATGTGGGGTCTCACCTCGCGTCGGCTCACGGCCAGGTCGAAGCCGAGCACCCGGGCCCGGCCCCGGGAGACGGCCAGGAGCCCCGCACAGGTACGCAGGAAGGTGGTCTTGCCG
>JALSTE010000164.1 GCA_026983855.1 Acidimicrobiia bacterium | reverse complement strand
GGGGTGAGGCCTGGGCCCTCTCCACCGCCACCGTGGCCACCCCGGTGGAGACGGTGAACCCGAACTTGGAGTCGTCCTGTCCGGTGCTGATGAACTCGTGGGTCTCGGCCTTCACCCCCGGGGTCAACCTCAGGAGCACGTCGGGCGCCTCGCGGCCCCCGGCGACGAGTCGCTCGATACGGTCCATCTCGTCGAAACTGTCGATCACGATCCGGCCCACGCCGGCGTCGAGGGCCATGGCCAGCTCGGCCTCGCTCTTGTTGTTGCCGTGCATGACCATCCGCTCCGGGGGGAACCCGGCGTGGCGGGCCACGTACAACTCCCCGCCGGTGGCCACGTCCAGGGAGAGCCCCTCCTCGGCCACCAGGCGCACCATGGCCCCACACAGGAACGCCTTACCGGCGTAGGCCACCCCACCGGGGAAGGCGGCCCGGGCCTCGCGGCAGCGGTTGCGGAGATGCTGCTCGTCGTAGACGAAGAGGGGGGTGCCGTACTCCGCCGCCAGGTCGGTGAGCCGCACCCCGCCGACGCTCAACTCCCCGTCGGACCCGACCCGGGAGGTCTCGGGCAGCAGACGCAGGGGGATGGGACCCGCCGCGCTCACAGCTTCTCGGGGGCCCCGACCCCCAGCACACCGAGTCCCACGGCCAGACCCACCCGGGCCGCTTCCACCAGCCACAGCCGGGCCTGGGTGACCTCGGGCGGGATTCCCTCACCCACCACGTAGCGGTCGTGGAAGAAACCGTGGAAGGCCGCCGCCAGTTCCCGGACCCAGGTCGTGACCTTGTGGGGGGCCCTCTCCCGGGCCGCCATGGCGATGACCTCGTCGAACTCCGAGAGGGACCTGAGCACCGCCAGCTCCCTCTCACCGGTCAGAACCGAGAGGTCCACCTCCCCGAGGGGACGGGTGGCGATGCCCTCCGAGGCGGCCTTGCGCTGAATCGAGCAGGCCCGGGCGTGGGCCATCTGCACGTAGAAGACCGGGTTGTCCATGGTGTTGGCGGCGATCACCGCCAGGTCGACGGTCTGCTGGCTGTCGATGCTCTGCAGCAGATAGGTGAACCGGGTGGCGTCGGCCCCCACCTCGTCGATCATGGCGGTGAGCTCGATGAGCTCCCCGGTGCGCTTGGAGAGCTTCACCTCCTCACCCTCGCGCTCCAGGCGCACGATCTGGGTTATCCGGACCTCGAGTTCGTCGGGGTCGTGACCCAGGGCCGCCACCCCGGCCTTGAGCCGGGTCACGTAGCCGTGGTGGTCGGCCCCGAACACGTCGATGAGGAGGTCGAAACCCCGGCCGAACTTGTCCCGGTGGTAGGCGATGTCGGGCAGGATGTAGGTGTACTCACCGTCGGACTTGACCAGCACCCGGTCCTTGTCGTCGCCGAAGTCGGTGGAACGCAACCACACCGCCCCCTCCGCGTCGTAGACCACCCCCCGCTCCCGCAGGTCGGCCAGGGTCTGCTCTATGGCCCCGGTCTCCGCCATCGACCTCTCGCTGAACCAGTGGTCCATGTGGATCCCCAACCGCTCGAGACCACCGCGGATCTCGGCCAGGGCCCGCTGGTAACCCCACTCGAGGGGATCCGCCCCGGGGGGCATCTCCGCCCCCCACTCGAGGATGTACTCACCGCCGTAACCGTCCTCGGGTATCGGCTCGCCCGCCCTCACCGCGGCCAGTGAGCGGGCGAAGACGTCGAGCTGGGTACCCCGGTCGTTGATGTAGTACTCCCTCTGCACCCGGTTCCCGGTCCGGGTCAGGATGTTGGCCAGGGCGTCGGCGTAGCACGCCCCGCGGGCGTGACCGGCGTGCAGGGGACCGGTGGGATTGGCGCTGATCATCTCCACGCAGATGTGGTGACCGCTCCCGGGTTCGGAGGCGCCGAACGCCTCGGTGCCCCTCTCCACCACGTCGGTGAGCACCTCGTGCAACCAGCTCGGGGCCAGCCGGAAGTTGATGAACCCGGGTCCGGCGATCTCGACCTCCCGCAGGTGGGGCACACCGGCGCTCTCCAGGCGGGCGACTATGGCCGCCGCCAGCTCCCGGGGGTTGCGGCCGGCCCGCTTGGCCGAGGCCAGGGCCACGTTGGTCGACCAGTCACCGTGCTCGAGGCGGGCCGGTCGTTCGAGGTGGACCTCGACATCGGGTACCCCCTCATCCACCAGGGCCTGGCGGACCGCGGCGGCGAGCTGTTCGCGAATCAATGGGTTCTCCTGTCAGGGCCCGGAAATGCCTGTGGTCACCGTCGGGTGACCGTTCCCGATGCTAACGGTCCCGACGGTGACGGCCGCCATGCCGGAGTCTCGCCGACCCCGAGGCCGACGGCTCAGTACCCGCCCAACCCCATGACGTTCCAGGTGCGCTGGTGCCAGCGCCAGGCCGACCCGATGATGGTGTCCAGGTCGGAGAACCGGGGTTCCCAGCCGTATTCGGCCGCGAAACGGGCGCTGTCGGCGACCAGCACCGCCGGGTCGCCGTCGCGTCTCGACGCCTCGACCACGGGGACGGGACGACCCACCACCCTCTCCACCGCCTCCAACACCTCACGGTTGGAGTAGCCGCGCCCGGTGCCCAGGTTGAAGGCCCCTCCCCGGCGGCCCGCCAGGAGGCCCTCGACCGCCAGAACGTGGGCCAGGGCCAGATCCTGGACGTGTATGTAGTCGCGGACGCAGGTCCCATCGGGGGTCGGGTAGTCGGTCCCGTAGAGGTCCAGCTTGGGGAGCCGACCCGCCGCCGCCGCCAGGGCCAGGGGGATCAGGTGGGTCTCCGGTTCGTGGTTCTCACCCAGGTCACCGTCGGGATGGGCCCCGCAGGCGTTGAAGTAGCGCAGCGCCGCCCAGGGCAGCCCGTGGGCCGCCTCCACGTCGGCCAGGATCGCCTCCAGCATGGCCTTGGAACGGCCGTAGGGGTTGATGGGGGCGATGGGGGCTTCCTCGGGGATGGGCTGGACCTCGGGGGTGCCGTAGACGGCGGCGGTGGAGGAGAACACGAAGGCCCGGACCTGGTGGGCCACGGCGGCCTCTATCAGCACGGTGGCGGCCAGGAGGTTGTTGTCGTAGAACGCCAGGGGCTCGCCGATCGATCGCCCGACCTCGATGAACCCGGCGAAGTGCACCACCCCGTCTATGGGGCCGTGGAACCGCCACACCTCCTCGACCGTGGCCTGGTCGCCCACGTCTCCCTCCACCAGGGTCAGGCCGTTCACCGCCACCGCGTGACCGGCGGAGAGATCATCGAGCACGACCACCTCGTGCCCGGCCTCGGTCAGGGCCCGGCAGGTGTGGGATCCGATGTATCCCGCTCCCCCGCTCACCAGGAGTCTGGCCATCCGCGTTCACACCCCCGTTCGGGCCCCGTTGCCCGTCAGACAGCACTGCACCGCTGTTTCTACACCCGTGGCCGCCGCCCGTCACGCGATCGGCGCCCGCGACCCCCTTCGGAGGGGGTACGCTGACGGTTTCGACACCCCAGGTGTCCAGCCCTCGTAGCTCAGGGGATAGAGCATTGGCCTCCGGAGCCATGTGCGCAGGTTCGAATCCTGCCGAGGGCACCACCCCCCAACCCGGGACGCGACACGGGGAAGTCACCCCCCAACCCCGGACGCGACACGGGGAAATCACCCCCCAACCCCGGACGCGACACCGACCCCGGGCCACCTGCCCACCCACCGGGTCGCCGACCGGGGTTCATGGCCGGTGGGGCCGAGGGTCTGGGGCGACATCCCCGCCGGTCCGGTGGCT
>JALSTE010000163.1 GCA_026983855.1 Acidimicrobiia bacterium | reverse complement strand
CGTCGCTCGTGTTCTCCCACACCCGCAAGAGGGTGCTGGGCTTCCTCGCCGATTCCCCCGGCCGGAACCGCCCCGACCCCTGACCCAGAACGCGGGCGGTCTGGGTGAGGTGTTCCCCGTGGATTTCGCCGGTGGCCGGGAGTGGTCTCAGGCCCTCCGGGCCGTCTGGCGGGCGGGGAGCCGGGAGTGGAAAAGGGCGGCGGCGTGGTCCCCGAGTTCGCGGAGTGTCTGCTCGTCCTTGAAGGCGATCTTGAAGTCGTCGAAGCGGTTGGTCCTCACGAAGCCGTCGTTACGGGCCCTGAGGACCTCGGCGGCCAGGGTGTTCAACCGGTGGAGGATGGGGGTTATCCGGGCGTGGGTCTTGAGGGCCACGGCCGGATTGGTGAGGAGACGGCGTTCGTCGGAGCCCGGAGGGGACGTGCGGCACATGACACCGACCAGGTAGGCGGCCACGACACGGGTGAGCCTCCATGCCCGTCGGTACTCCGCGGGGAACTTCTCGGAGTCCAGGTCGATCAGATCGGCGATGGTGTGGACCATCACTATGTGGCTGGGGTGGATCTCATCGTGGAAGATGCGGAGATGGGTCTCGGGCTCGAATATCGCGTCGCGTCGGGCGGCCAGCCACGGTTCCCCGTTGTAGACGGCACAGAGCAGGCGGGCGGCCCGGTCGAGGCGGATGACCTTGCGGCGGGTCTCCGTACGTTCGGCCACATAGGGATTGGTGCGGTAGTTGTAATCGGGGAATGAGACCTCGAACTCGGCCTTCAGTTTCTGCTGCACCGGATTGAACGAGGCCAGATACCGGGGATTCATCGGCTCCTGGGTATTGGATCTCATGGACACCTGACGGCTGAACTCGGTGTCCTCGGCCGTCTCCACCACCTTGACGGCCACCGTCAGGTCCGGGGTCAGCACCCCGCGACGGGCAGCGGCGGCGAAGGCCCTCACCGACTGGGCGCCGTTCACCACCGCCGGCTCGTGGAGGGTCACCCCCTGCGGAGTCTCCTCGAACCAGTTGCAGCTGACGGTGATTCCGGAGTGGAAGGCGAGGAAGTCACGGTGGTCGTGGGATTCGTCCAGGGCGGAATCCAGCAGCAGGCGGGTGCGGTTGTGTCTGAGGTCACGGCGGACGTCCAACTCGAACAGGGAACGGTCCGAGATCCCGGGCCACTCGGCGATGTCCAGCCCCTTGACGGCGGTGAGCAGCACCCGATGGGGCCTGATTCCGTGGATGAGGCGTTCATCGGTACCCGACGTCAGACGGATCGCCCCCTGGGCCCGGCCGGGGGTGGTGGCGGCCCGGGCGAAACGCTGGAGGTCGTCCAGATCGTGGGCCCTGATGTAGCCGTCGGGGTGACGCTTGCGGAGATCGGCCACGTAGGCCACGGCCTCCTGGGTGAGGGTGCCCGAGGTGAGGAACACCCTCTCGATGGTGAGATCGCCGCATTCGAGGGCCCCGTGCTCGACCATCTCCAGGAGGTTCATGCGCTCCACCAGGCAGCGGAGCTGGGGGGAGATGTGCGAGGCCAGGAGCCGTCGGATGCCGTCAGCGCTCTCGAACGCCCCGGCGTTGCGGACCAGGGAGCGGATCGGGGTGGTGGCGATGAAGTTGGGGGTGCGGGGATAGACGGCCGAAATCACGGTCAGGATCTGATCGGCTCTGTCCCCCCTTCGCTTAGACAGGTACAGCCCGTCGATACCCCCGTCCATGGACGTGTCGATGGCGTACTCGTAGCATTCGAGTCCGTCCAGCCCCAGCACCGTGCGCAGGTACCACAGGGTGAGCCGGACCCGGTCGTTGGCGGTGCTCCCCTCCTCGGGCGTGGATACCAGGTCGTGGAGCAGGGAGAACTTGTCGGCGTTGGTGGCCATAAGAGCAAGATACCGACACGACGAATTCGGGCAATAGACGACCGATTCATTTCGGATAACCGGCTCATGTATGAATATGAATTCATCTATGAAGCCACTGTCAATGCCCGGGGGGACCCGGGTCCGAGCTCAGGCCAATACCGAGTGGTCGTCGGTGTGGAGGGGGCGCCGTCGGGGGGAGAAGAACTCGATCGGGGCCTCGCAACCGAACTCCTCTATGTGGCGACCGAGCAGCTCGGCGGCGACCATGGCGCCCACGGCGGGGCCCTCCTTGAATCCGTGACCGCTGAACCCCGTGGCCACCATGAGTCCCTCGGTAGAGGTGGCGCCAATCACTGGATGCACGTCGGAGGTGATGGTGTACATCGACGCCAGGCCGGTGACCCTTCCCCTCATCTCCAGCCCGGGCAGACGGTGGTGGAGGGCCCAGAGCTTGGGGTCCCGGAACTCGGGGTCCAACCGGGTGTCGAAGGAGTCGGGGTCGGCCACGACCTCCTTCTCGTCCTCCTCGAGGATGGACCCGACCAGGAGGCGGGACCCTCCGGCCTCGGGTCGGAAGTAGATTCCCCCGCAACCGTCCCCGACCACCGGCAGGGGACCCAGATCGGCCGGCAGACTCCGGGTCAGGACCTGGATGCGGGTCGGACGGAGTTCCCAGCCCAGATCTATGCGGTTGGCCCGGAGCCACGCCTGGGACCAGGGTCCGGTGCACAGGACGACCAGGCCGGAACCCATGGTGCCACCGTCACCGATTTCGACCCCCCCGACCCGGGATCCCTCCCTGAGCAGACCGGTGACCTCGACCCCGAAGCGGACCTCCACCCCCCTTTGGCGGGCGGCCTGACAGAGGTCCTGGGCGGCACTCACCGGGTCGAAGTAGCCCCCTTCGGGCTCGAACAGGAAGTTCCCACCGGTCGTGCAGGTGTGATCGGCGGGATCGAACCGGGCTCCGCAGGGGTTCAGCGCCGGCCAGCGTCGGGTCACCGTCTCGGCGTCGAGGTGTTCGGCGGCGATCCCCAGGGCGTCCAGGCGTTGGACGTCGGCGGCCACCGTGGCCTCGTCCTCGCCCATCATCCACAGGGTTCCGATCCCCTCGTAGGTGGCGAGGGGTCGCTCCAGGCCGGTGTATTCGGCCCAGTTGCGGTAGGCGTGGAGGCCGTCCCGGGCCGCCACCGCCATCTCGGGATGGGTGTAGCGGGCCCTCATGACGGCCGAGGACGCCCCGGTGGAGCCCTGGGCCACGTTGGGTCCCTTCTCCAGCACGAGAACGCGGAGATCGGAGTTCCGGGCCAGTTGGAAGGCGATGTTCAGGCCGATGATTCCGGCTCCCACCACGATGACGTCATAGCCCTCTGATGTGGTCACGGTGCCTCCGGTTCCGGATTGTCGGGGAATTTGGCCCCGCCGCGGTACGCGGGAGATGTACCGCGGGTCGCCTCATCGTGGCACACCCGTCGTTCGGGGTGGCGTTGGCAGACGGGTGGGTGGGGGGGTTCGTCAGCGGCTCGGGGTGGCGTGGAACGATCCGGCGTCCCCCAAGGGGCCGTGGCGTCCGGAGGTGGCTATCGTGACCGGGTCGGGGTTCGGGCACCGTCCCGCCCCGCGATCCCACGAGACCGGACAGGGGAGGCCACATGATCCCGGGCGCGGTGATGCTCATAGCCGAGGAACCGGTGGACCGGGTGGTGGAGCTGGCCCGCCTGGCCGAGAGTCTCGGCTTCTCCCGGGTATGGGTTCCCGACGAGGGACTGGCCACCCGCGACGTGTTCGTGACCATGGCCGCCATCGCCATGGCCACCCGGACGATCTCGATCGGAACCGGGATCGTCAACCCCTACTCGCGGCACCCGGCCATGGTGGCCTCGGCCAT
>JALSTE010000162.1 GCA_026983855.1 Acidimicrobiia bacterium | reverse complement strand
GTGGGGCCCCGGGAGATAATCATGCCCGCCGGATGTGACCGTACCCGTGAGTTCTACGAGAGCGCCGGGATCACCACCCACGAGATCGACGTGTCGGCAATGGTCGTGGCCGCCGGGGCGATCGGTTGCGCCACCGGCGTCATCCACCGGGAGAGCGCGTCCCCCCGCTGATCCGCATGTCCACGAACCGCGTGTCCCCGCGCTGTGGCCACCAGGCACCAGGACTGCGTGGGGGGCTCCCGTAGCGGACGACCGGGAATCAGGAACGCCCGATGAGGGGCCCGGTGGGGGGTTCGGTGATGATCTCGTTCACCAGACGACCGATCCCCTCCACCTCGATCTCGACCACGTCGCCCGGCGCCAGGAACCTCGGGGGATCACTGAACACGCCCACCCCGCTGGGGGTGCCGGTGGTGATGATGGTGCCCGGCTGGAGGGTGAAGGCCGTGCTCAGATGCTCGATCAGCCACCAGACGTCGAAGATCAGGTCATCGGTGTTGGAGTGCTGCCGCAACTCACCGTTGACCGTGGTCGTGATGTCGAGGACGTGGGGGTCGGTCAGCTCGTCGGGGGTGACGATCCAGGGACCCACCGGACCATGGGTGTCCCAGGACTTGCCCATGGTCATGGTCGGGGTCCGGAACTGCCAGTCGCGGACGGAGACGTCGTGGACGGCTACGTAACCGGCGACCACCTCGGGAGCCCGGGCCGCCGGCACCCGATGACACCGTCGCCCGATCACAACCCCCATCTCCCCCTCGTAGTCGACCTGGTCGGGGGCGGGGGAGGGAATGTGGACCGCCCCCCGGGGCGAATTCACGCAACTCGACTGCTTGTTGAAAACCACCGGGACCTCGGGGACCGGACGTCCCCCCTCCAGGGCGTGGGCCCGGTAGTTGAGCCCGATGGCCAGGAATTCCGGGGGTCGGGCCACGGGCGCCAGCAGCCGGTTCTCGTCGAGGGGCACCCGCGGCGCCGACTCCACCGAGGGGCCCAGTTCGGGCACACCGTCGGACCTCTCGAAGACCACCCCCCAGTCGTGGGTGCCTCCCCAGGGTGCGGGGTCGAGCAGGGCGACCTCGGCCCCCCTTTCATCCGGTTCGACCACCGCCAGAGCCGGACCTTCGGTGGTGGAGTATCTGGCCAGTCGCATGGCAGGAGAATAGGCCCAACCGGGCCCATCGGCGCCATGGGGCCTCAGGTCGGACCGGCGAACGACCGATCAGAGTCTTGAGACCGGGCGTTCAGCGTGGCACCCTGGCCACCCAGTGCGCGATTCTGACCCTGGCGGTCGGAACGCGGATCGCCGAAAGCGAGGACGAGGCCGCAAATGAGCACGGGCGGACACTCCCAACTGGGAGCAGAATCGATAACCGATCCGGTCTCGGGGCTTCCCGACGGACGCTTCTTCGAATTGGCCACCGACCGCAAGGTGGCCCTGGCCCGCCGCACCCTCAAGCCCATAGCCGTGGCCTACTTCGCCATCGACGACTACGCCGGATTCGCCCCCTACCTGCGGGATCACGCCGTGCGGGTCCTGAGCCGGGTCCTGCAGAACACCCTGAGGGACTCCGACACCCTGTGTCTGCTACGGGAGGGCGTGCTGGCCGCCATGCTCGATGACACGTCGGAGACCGGTGCGGTGTGGGCCGCCGATCGAATCCGACGCGCCCTGCTGGAGACCCCGGCCCGGGACGTCGTCACGATCTCCGCCGGGTTGGCCTGCTACCCCTCCCACGCCCTGGGCCCCGCCGAACTGCTGGCCGAGGCCGAGAAGGCGCTGCGAACGGCCATTCAACTCGGTCCGGGTCGTATTGAGATCGCCGCCACCGAGCAGACCTGAGCCGCTGGACGCCACACCGAAACGGGTGGTGCCGTGAGGCAGCCGCACGAGCAGCGCCACGCAACAGACCCGAGCCCCCGCACCCCACACCGACACGGCCGGTGCCACGACACGATCGCGACAACACCGCCACGCAACAGACCCGAGCCGAGCTGAGCTGCCAGACTCCACGGTGATGCCCCGAACTCACCCATGGCCGCCCGTGTGGCCGCGTGTTCGAACCCAGGAGCCCGCCCATGGACACCGATGACACCAACTACTTCGCCGGCAAGGTCGCCCTGGTCACCGGCGCCTCCAGCGGCATAGGGGAGGCCGTCGCCCGTCGTCTGGCCACCGCCGGGGCCCGGGTGATCGTGAACTCGGCCACCTCGGTCGAGGCCGGGGAGGTCCTGGCCGCCGAACTGGGTGACGCCATCTACCACCGGGCCGACATCTCCGAGGAGGACTCCTGCCGGGAGATGATCGCCCGGGCGGTCGAGTGGGGCGGTGGGCTCGACATCCTGGTGAACAACGCCGGATTCACCCGTGTCATCCCCCACGGGGACCTCGAGGCGGTCACCGACGAGGTCTTCCGGCGGATCTTCGACGTCAACGTCATGGGTACCTGGTACCTGAGTCGGGCCGCCATGGGGCCTCTGCGCCAGAGTGGCGACGGCTCGATCCTGAACGTGACCTCCATCGCCGGGGTCCGGCCGGTGGGCAGTTCGATCCCCTACGCCATGTCCAAGGCCGCCCTCAACCACATGACCCGCCTGATGGCCAACGTCGCCGGTCCCGAGGTGCGCATCAACGCCGTGGCCCCCGGCCTGGTCCGCACCCCGTGGACGGAGGACTGGGACAGCCTCCACGCCTCCGTGTCGCAGACCGCCCCCCTGGCCCGTTCGGCCGAGCCGGAGGATGTGGCCACCACCGCCATGGGCATTCTGGCCAGCCGCTACATGACCGGTGAGGTAGTCGTCCTGGACGGGGGGATGCAGCTCCGCTGACGCCGCTCCGAGGGCGGTTGCGGAGGCGGGCTCAGGCCTCCGAACCGACCTTGGCCCGGATCTCCACGGGGTTCTCGATGGGGAAGTGGCAGGCCACGTAGTGACCCTCGCTCACGTAGCGGATCTCGGGCTCCTCCGCCGCGCATCGATCCTCCGCCCGCGGACAGCGGGTACGGAACCGGCAACCCGAGGGCGGATGGATCGGTGACGGAAGTTCACCCTCGAGTCCCTCGACCACCTTGATCTCGGCATCGGGGTCGGGGATGGGGATCGCCGACAGGAGGGCGTAGGTGTAGGGATGGGCCGGGTTGGAGTAGAGCTCGTCGGGGTCGGCGACCTCGCACAACTTGCCCAGGTACATCACCGCGACCCGGTCGCTCACGTTCTTCACCACCGCCAGGTCATGGGAGATGAAGACCATCGTCAGTCCGTAGCGCTCCTTCATGTCCTCCAGGAGATTCAGGATCTGGGCCTGGACCGACACGTCGAGGGCGGAAACGGGCTCGTCGCAGATCAGCATCTTGGGATCCATCACCAGGGACCGGGCGATGCTTATCCTCTGGCACTGACCTCCTGAGAACTGGTGGGGTCGCTTGTCCATGGCCACGGCGGGATCCAACCCCACCGTGTCCAGCATCTCCTCGACCTTGGCCAGCCGGGTGTCCTTCTGCCCCTCCTTCCAGATGTTGAGGGGCTCGGCCACGATCTCACCGACCTTGCGGCGTGGGTTCAGGGAGCTGATGGGGTCCTGGAAGATCATCTGGAACTTGGGCCTCATCCGCCGCAGTTCCCGGTCCGACAGGGTGGTCATCTCCGTGCCGTCGAACTTCACGCTTCCCGCGGTGGGACGAGGCAGCTGCATCATCGCCCGACCGGTGGTCGACTTGCCACAGCCCGATTCCCCCACCAGCCCCAGGGTCTCACCCTCGAGGA
>JALSTE010000161.1 GCA_026983855.1 Acidimicrobiia bacterium | reverse complement strand
TGGAGCAGGCCCAGCCAGGCGGCGTCGGTCGGGCAGGGTGCGGGGATCCCACCGACCCGAACCGCCCGTTCCAGGACCTCGATAGCGACCGCCGTACGCAGTTCGTGGTGACTTCCGAAGGCGATCTCGTCGACCATGTCCAGCTCGATGACGCGGTCGACGGTGGGGTCGTAGGCGGACATGAACCGGTGGGGCCTCCGGCCCCAGGCCGGGCGGCCCACGAATCCCAGCTCGGCGGCGAGGCCCCGGACCCACACCAGGTCGGCGGGATGCACCAGGAGATCCACGTCGCCGTCCGGGAAGACCAGGTCCTCTCTCCCCCGGAGCACCAACCAGCTCACGCCGGCGCGGTCCAGGGCCGTGAAGAGACGTCCCAGGAGCTGGCCCACCCCCTCGATCGGAGGGCCGGGATGCGGCCGTGGGGTCATTTCAGGCCGCGGTGCCGTCGCGGGAGATCGACGAGGCCCGCTGACTTCGGTACCACTCGAGCTGGCGGCTGATTCCAGTGGCGAGGTCGGTCCGAGGTTCCCAGCCCAGCATCCGGTGGGCCATTTCGGCACTGCCGCCGGTTCGGGCCACGTCGCCGGGTCGGGCCGGGCCGTGTCCGAGATTCAACTCGGTGCCCGATGCCAGGGCCACCAACTCGATGGTCTCGGCCAGGCTGGCCTCGGAGCCTCCCGATACGTTGACGAAGGTGCCGGGGGCGACGTCGGCCCCGGCCGCGCAGAGGTTGGCGGTGACGATGTCGTCGACGTAGGTGAAGTCCCGGACCTGGCTGCCGTCCCCGAACACCTCGAACTCGTCCCCGTCCACCGCGCACTGGACGAGCCGCTGAATGGCCATGTCAGGACGCTGACGGGGGCCATAGACGGTGAAGTAGCGCAGTGAGACCGTGTTCAGGCCGTAGTTGGCGGCGTAGAGGCGGCAGAGGTGCTCGGCCGCCAGTTTCGTGACCCCGTAGGGGGAGTGGGGACGGGGCACCATCTCCTCGGTGCAGGGGTAGCAGGCCTGGTCGCCGTACACCGAGCTGCTCGAGGCGTACACCAGTCTCGGGAGGCGCACCGACCGAGAGGCCTCCAGGAGGGCCTGGGTGGCCAGGATGTTCCGCTCGGAGTAGACGGGAAACCCGTTGTCCCATGAGAGCCGAACCCCGGGTTGGCCCGCCTGGTGGAAGACGACGTCAGCCCCCTCGACGATGTCGATGAGATCGAGGTCCAGGAGGTCACCCCTCACGGTCTCGACCAGGGGGTACCGGTCGAGGACATCGAGGTTGGCCCTCTTGCGTGCCGGATCGTAGTAGTCCGTCAGGGAGTCGATCGCCACCACCCGGGTACCGGCCCGGGCGAGGGTCTGGGCCAGGTGGGAACCGATGAACCCGGCCGCCCCGGTCACCACGGCTCTCATGGGGTTCCCCCGTCAAATCGCTCCGCCCTGTCGCTACCGGTCGCGGTATGCGTAGACCGCTCTGGTGCCACCCGTGTCCTCCTCCGTGATGTTGGTCGCCACCGAGGTGTAGACGACCACCTCTCCGTCGCTCGAGATCGACTTCATGGCCGACCCCCCGTTGGTCCCGGCGCCGGTCAGGGCGACCGAGATCAGATCCGTGTGGCCGTTCACCAGGTCGCGCCGGAAGATGTCGTCGCGTTCATTGGTGTCCCCCTCGACCAGGTCCGGTGAACCCGATGCGAAAGCCACGTAACGCCCGTCGGTGCTGATGGCCGGGGCCACCGAGGCCGCGGCGGCCTGACCCCCGTCGTCGGCCACCGAGACCCTCGTCGTGACCCCGGAGGTCAGGTCGCGGACGAACACGTCCCTGACCCCGTTGGTGTCGCCGGCCACGAGGTTCGAGGCCAGGGAGTCGAAGGCGACCAGTGTGCCGTCGCCACTGAGGTCGGCCCGGAACGATGACCCATCGGATGGGCCTCCACCGGCGGCGGTCGTCACCAGGGTCACCGATCCGGTGAGCCGATCGTGTATGAAGATGTCCCTGGCGCCGTTGGTGTCCCCGGGCACCAGGTTGTCGGCCCGGGAGGAGAACGCGACGAGCCTTCCGCTCCGGTCGATGGATGGTCGATCCGAGTCGCCATTGGCGGGCCCGCCGCCCGCGGCGGGGGACAACCACTGGGTGGTGCCCGAGGTCAGGTCGTGGACGAAGATGTCCCGGAGATGGTCGGTGTCGCCGGCCACGACGTTGTCGGCGTCGGAACTGAACACGACCAGGGTTGCGTCGCCATTGAAGTCGGGATTGAACGATTCGCCGTCGAGTTCCCCCCCGTCAGAGGCGACCGACACCCGGGTGGTGACACCCGTGCGGAGGTCTCGGACGAACACGTCGCGGGTGCCGTTGGTGTCCCCGGGAACGAGATTCGAGGCCAGCGACTCGAAGGCGACCAGATTGCCGTCCTCGCTGATCGTGGGGTCGAAGGAGGGACCGTTGGCGGCGACACCATCGGTGGAGACCGAGGCCCTGACCGTTGAACCGGTGCTGAGGTCACGGACGAATATGTCCCTCACTCCCTCATTATCCCCGGCCACGAGGTTCGTCGCCTCGGACTCGAATACCACCATGGTTCCGTCACCACTGACCGAGGTGTTCAGGGAGAAGGAGTCAGGACCCTTACCGTCGAGGCTGGTGGAGGCCATCACGGTGTCGGTGGCAGGACTGTTCGTCACCGCCGCGATCGACACGATTGCCGATTGAGGTGGGTTCCCACCGAGGCTACCGACGAAGGCCCGATCGGAGAAATTGAAGACTCCGCCGTCCGAGGCAACCATCAGATAGCCATTGCCGTAGGCGATGGCACCGATGACCGGCTGATTGAGTTCAGTGCCCGGGGGAAGAATTCCGGGTAGGGAACCCCTGAAATCAGCATCGAATGAGAACAGGCCACCATCGGCGGCAACCAGCCAGTAGCCGGATCCGTCGGGGTCGGGGATTATCCCGACCAAGGGGGCACGGAGCTGATCCAGCGGGATTATCTGGGGCACGGAGCCGACGAAGCGGGCCGAGCCGAAGGCGAACACCCCGCCATCGGAACCGAGCATGTAGTAACCGCGGCCGTCGGGAGTGGCCACAGAGGCGACGATCGGGCCCGCCAGTTGATCAGCGAGTCCCAGTGCGGGAAGGTCACCCAGGTCGGGGGCCGCACCGAATGCGAGGGCCCGGCCCCGGTCGGTGAACACCCAGTATCCGGAGCCGTCGGCGAGGGCCGACAGGGAGGCCACCTTCTCCCCGGGGGCCAGTTCCGACACATCGACGTCGCCGTGGTGGGGGGCGCCGCCGAGGGGGTGGACGACGCCGTCGAGGGTCAGGGCCCACGATGAACCCCCGGGCCCCGGCTCGAGGTCCACCGCCACGGGTCCGACCCCGGAGGGGTCACCGGCGCCGAAGGAGTGGATCACACCCGACTCCTCGATCAGCCAGTAGCCATCGGTTCCGGTCCCTGCTGAGGCCCGGGGCGGGCCCACCGCCCCGCTCATCAGAATTGCCACCAAAAGTAGTGTCGCGAGCCCGCGGGTGGTACCCGCGGTCAGCGCTCGCCGCCCAGCTGTCAATGCTCCGCCCTCAGAGTCTGGTTCTGCACCGAACCGTATTGAAATGTTTGGAAAGACCTTGACGGCCGCTCATAGCGGTCGAAGGTTCCCCTGGTGTGACTCTAGGTCAACACCGTTAGCGGTCGTCAAGTACAAACTTTAAGAAAAAGCTTACCGACAAACTAGGATTAACTACCGGCAGGGGGTGGGAAGGCAGCTTTTCTGCTGGTCAGG
>JALSTE010000160.1 GCA_026983855.1 Acidimicrobiia bacterium | reverse complement strand
ATGACCACCGAGCGGTCGTTGATCGAATTGGCCTTGGCGATGGCCGCCTCCACCTCCTCCGCCGACTCGACCCGAATGCCCACGCAGCCCATCGACTCGGCCCACTTCACGTAGTCGGGATGGTCCGGTGAGAGGTACACGGCGGAGTACCTCTCGTCGAAGAACAGCTCCTGCCACTGACGGACCATGCCGAGGTAGGAGTTGTTGAGGATGGCCACCTTTATCGGGATGTTCTCCGCCGTGGCGGTGATCAGCTCCTGGGCCGTCATCTGGAAACAGCCGTCACCGTCCACGGCCCAGACGGTCTGGTCGGGATGACCGACCTTGGCCCCGATGGCGGCGGGAACGGCGAAGCCCATGGTGCCCAGGCCCCCACTGTTGACCCAGGTGTAGGGGTGGTTGAAGTGCCAGAACTGGCTGGTCCACATCTGATGCTGCCCCACGCCGGAAACCACGATGGTGTCCCCCGGTGACCCGTCCCTGAGTTTCTCCAGCACGTACTGGGGTTTGAGGGGATGACCCGAGGGCGCCTGCTCGTAACGGAGGGGATGGTTCTCCTGCCATCCGCTTATCGTCGACCTCCAGGCCGACCGGTCGACCGCGCTGGGGCCGTCCCGCCTCAGTCTCTCGATGAGCTGGTTTATAACGATGCGGCAGTCACCCACTATCGGGACGTCGGGGCGCCTCACCTTGCCCAGTTCGGCCGGGTCGATGTCCACGTGGATGACCTTGGCCCCGGGGGCGAAATGGGCCGGATCGCCGGTGACCCGGTCGTCGAAACGGGACCCCAGGGCGATGAGCAGGTCACACTGCTGGAAGGCGGTGATGGCCGTGTAGTTGCCGTGCATGCCGGGCATGCCCAGACAGAGTTCGTGATCGTCGGGGAACGCCCCCCGGGCCATCAGCGTGGTCACCACGTGGATCCCGGTGAGGTCGACCAGTTCGGCCAGAGCCTCGACCGCCCGGGCCTTGAGGATCCCGCCACCGGCGTAGATCACGGGCCGTTCGGCCTCCCTGATCAGGGCCGCGGCCTGCTTGATCTTCAGGGGATGTCCCTTGAGATTCGGCTTGTAACCGGGAAGGGAGATCTCCTCGGGCCAGTACCACTCCATCTCGGCGTTGGCGACGTCCTTGGGGAGATCCAACAGCACCGGCCCGGGCCTGCCGGTGGAGGCGATGTGGAACGCCTCCCGCACCAGGCGGGGAATGTCGGCGGGATCGGTGATCAGCTCGTTGTGCTTGGTCACCGACCGGGTGATGCCGACGGTGTCGCACTCCTGGAAGGCGTCGGTCCCGATCGAACCGGTGGCCACCTGGCCGGTGATGGCCACCATCGGAATGGAGTCCATGTACGCGTCGCACAGGGGGGTGACGATGTTCGTGGCCCCGGGGCCGCTGGTCACCAGGACCACGCCGGGCCGACCGGTCACGTGGGCGTACCCCTGCGCCATGTGGCCGGCACCCTGCTCGTGACGCACCAGCACGTGGCGGATGGGGGACTCCAGGATGGGGTCGTACACCGGCAGGGTCGCCCCCCCGGGGAGCCCGAACACCACCTCCACGCCTGACATCTCCAGGCTCTTGACCATTGCTTGGGCACCGGTGAGTCTCATCTGGTCTCTCCAGGTCGGATCGGAACGGGGGCACGAAAAAACCTCCCCGCGAGGGGAGGTCGATGGACGCACGCTCGGTTGTGAGCGTGCGTCAGGTCACTACGAGAATGAGGGCGCCGGGAGCGCGGCAACCGGCGACGGGATCGCACATGCCCCATATTGTGCAGGAAGAAGACCCCGATGGCAATCCGGGTCCGGAGGTTCAGCGTTCGCGGCACCCCGCCGGGCCGACACCCGACATCTTCAGCGGCCCTCAGCCCGTATCCCTCCCCGGGACCGGGGGTCATCGGCTCCGGTGGGCGACCAACCGGTGCCCCACGATCCGGGCCCGGACCACCCGACCGTGGGTCGCCCGGAAGACCCCCTCGATCAGCAGGGCCGACACCGGCAGTGCGATCAGAACCACGACCGCGGTGGTGGACTGCTCGATGGTCGACTTGAGCGACACCAGAACCGCTCCCGTGGTGAACAGCAGGGCCGCGGTCACCAGCCGGCGGGACGCCCCGGTCTCGCCCAGCAGGCGGAGATGGCCGAAATGGACCATGGCGTGGACCGACAGGATCGCCATCGAACCCACCGCGGCGATCTCCCCTATGTCCATGAACACCGCCACCGGTATGAGGATGGCCGCGCTCACCAGCAGGCCCTCCCGACTGCGCCAGACCCGATGGCCCACGGCCTCGGGCAGCTCCCCCCTCAGGGCCATGGTGTAGGTGACGTTGGTCACCGCGTACATGGCGGCGTTGATGCCCGATGCGGTGGACAGCAGTGCCAGCACGGCCATCAGACGGAAACCGGTGCCGTCGAGCAGGGGGCGGGTGGCCTCGGCCAGGGCGAAGTCCCTCGCCGCCGCCACCTCCCCTACGTCCAGGGCGCTGAACACCGCCACCGCCACCAGCACGTAGAGAACCGTCACCAGGAGGATCGCCACGGTCATCGAGCGGGGCAGATCCCGGTCGGGATCGGGCATGTCCTCCACCGCGTTGGTGATCACCCGGAACCCCTCGAAGGCGAAGAACGTCAGGGCGATGCTGCCGGCGACGGCGGTGACCGCCGGATAGTTCGACGGACTCATCCGCCCCGGGTCACCCACGGCGATGGCCGCCACCGAAAAGGCCACCAGTCCCGTGACCTTGACCGCCACGATCAGTTTCTCGACCCCGGCCACGTCAGCCGATCCGGCCAGGTTCAACGCCGTGAATCCCCCCAGCACACCGGCGGCGAGGAGTTGAGCGGCCAGGGTCCCCTCCAGACCGAACAGTTGGACCCCGTAGTCCCCGAACGTGCGGGCCACCATGGCGATTCCGGCCAGGGCCGACAGGTAGAACATCACGCTCATCGAGCCCGAGAGCCACCCCTCGCCGTAGCCCTGCACCAGGTACTCGATCAGACCTCCGGAGGAGGGATAGCGGATTCCGAGTTTGGCGAGGGAGTACCCGCTGAACAGGGCGATCACCCCACCCACGACGAAGGAGATCCACACCGCGCTGCCCGCCTGGGCCCCGGCCTGGCCCAACAGGGCGAAGATCCCGGCCCCGACCATGGCCCCGATCCCCAACGAGACCGCGGCCCACATTCCCATCGGTTTTCCGGCCACCCGTCGTCCGTGGGAACTCAACTCAGGGTCCGTGGTATCCGCCATCGGGTCATTGTGTCACGCCCCCGGATCCGGCCCTTCGGCCCTTCAGAGCGGTGTTCGAGCGGGCCCCGGGGGGACGGCCCGGCGCGGGAGCCGGGGGAGGGCCACAGCGGCGAACCGGGCCCACCGTCCCGGATCCCATTGATGCCTCAGGATCCGTTGAAGGTGGCGATGATTCGCTCCAGGGCCGCCTCGTCGGCGGGGGTGACCAGGTGGACGTCCAGGGTGAGCACCACGGACCCGTCGGCAGGTTCGGCGACGATGATCACCCGTTGGGTGGACGTCCCCGCACAGTCGGTCCACCTCTGGGTGAGTCCGGTGTACACCCCGTCGTCGTAGGGCTGGGCATCGGGACCGTCGGCCAGACAGACGAAATCGGCCTGGGTGTCCGATATCGCCTTGTTCATCCAGTCCACCACCGTCAACGAGGGATCCGAATCCGAGGCGGTGAACGTGAGGCCGGGGCTGGTGTAGGTCCCGAAGAAGTTCGCGAAGTCGATGGCGGCGGAGATGGCCGGCAACGTCAGGACGTTGTCCACATCGGTGAAGGGG
>JALSTE010000159.1 GCA_026983855.1 Acidimicrobiia bacterium | reverse complement strand
CCTCGGCGGCATCCGCGACATGGCGAAGCTCCCCGACGCCATCTTCATCCTCGACACCGTCAAGGAACACATCGCGGTGGCCGAGGCCAACCGCCTCAAGATCCCGATCGTGGCCGTGGTCGACACCAACTGCGATCCCGACGTGATCGACTACCCGATTCCGGGCAACGATGACGCCATCCGGGCCACCAACCTGATGTGCAACGTGATCGCCGAGGCCGTCCGCGAGGGTCGCTTCATCGGCGAGAAGAAGGGCGTGATCGTCCCGACGGCGTCGCGGACCCCCGAGCAGGAGGCCCGCATCGCCATGCAGCAGGCCGAGGCCACCCGTGCCGCCCAGGCCGAGGTGGCGGCCCGCGAGGCCCGCATAGCGGCCGAGAAGGCCCGCAAGGAGGCCGCCGCCGCGGCGCCGTCCGCTGAGGAGGCCGCTCCCGCCGTCGAGGAGGAGGCGCCACCGTCCGCTGAGGAGGCCGCTCCCGCCGTCGAGGAGGCCCCCGCCCCCAGCCCGGAATCCTGATCACACCCGGATTCCCACACCCCCAGACCCACCCCAGGAAGACGAGGAACAGTAAATCCATGGCCAGTTTCACCGCCAAGGACGTACAGGCGCTGCGCAAGGCGACCGGCGCCGGAATGATGGACGCCAAGAGGGCCCTCGAGGAGAACGAGGGAGACGCCACCGCCGCCGCCAAGTGGTTGCGGGAGAAGGGCATAGCCAAGGCCGCCGCCCGTTCCGACCGTGAGAACACCGAGGGCGTCGTGGCCATCGCCGTGGTCGACGGAGTCGGGGCGATCGTCGAGCTCAAGTGCGAGACCGACTTCGTGGCCAAGTCCGATCAGTTCGTGGCCCTGGCCAACGAGCTGGCCGAGCTCGTGGCCCGCGAGGGCGAGGAGGCCCTGGCCTCGCGCGCCGCTGAGGTCGAGGACCTCAAGATCACCCTCAAGGAGAACATCGAGGTGGGTCGGGTCGTGCGCATGGAGGCGGCCGAGGGGGACGTCCTGGCCTACTACCTGCACATGCAGGAGGGCCGCGGGGTCAACGCCGTGCTGGTGGAACTGGCCGGTGGGGACGAGGCCAAGGCCCGGGAGGTGGCCATGCACGCCGCCTTCACCCGCCCCTCGTACCTGAGCCGCGAGGAGGTCCCCGCCGACGTGGTGGCGGCCGAGCGCGAGACCCTGCTCAACATCACCAGGAACGAGGGCAAGCCCGAGCAGGCCTGGGACAAGATCGTCGAGGGACGCCTCACCGGCTGGTTCAAGGAGCACACCCTCCTCGAGCAGAAGTGGGTCAAGGACGAGAAGCAGACGGTGGCCAAGATGCTCGGGGACGCCAGGATCGTCCGCTTCGCCCAGGTCGAGATCGGCCGCTGAGGGTGACCGGGGCGTCACCTTCGGATCCCGCCGTCGGGGCCGAACCGCGCTGGCGGCGCATCGTACTGAAGCTGTCGGGCGAGGCCCTCGGTTGCGATGGCCCCGACAGTATCGACCCCCAGACCCTGAGCGACCTGGCCCAGGAGATAGCCGGTATCCGCCGGGACTTCGACATCGACATCGCCCTGGTCATCGGCGGGGGCAACATCTGGCGGGGCATGTCGGGCGCCGATGGTGGCATGGACCGAGCCCAGTCGGACTACATGGGCATGCTGGCCACGGTGATCAACGCCCTGGCGTTCCAGGACGCCCTGGAGCGGGAGGGTCAGAGCACCCGGGTCATGACCGCCATCGACATGGCCCAGGTGGCCGAGCCATACATCCGCCGGCGGGCCGTCCGCCACCTCGAGAAGGGGCGCATCGTCATCTTCGCCGGGGGTACCGGGAACCCGTTCTTCACCACCGACACCGCCGCCGCCCTCAGGGCGGCGGAGATAGAGGCCGACGTGGTCCTCAAGGGCACCCACTCGGGGATCGACGGTGTCTACACCGCCGACCCCCGGCTCGATTCCGAAGCTGTGAAGTACGACGAGGTCTCGTTCCTCGAGGTGCTCAGCAACGAACTGGCGGTGATGGACAGCGCGGCCATAGCGGTGTGCAAGGACAACCGCACTCCGATCGTGGTGTTCGACGTCATGACCCCGGGCAACCTGAGGTCCCTGGTCGAGGGTCGCTCAGTCGGTACCCTGGTCAGGTGAGCGAGTTCGCCCAGGAGATCATCACCGACGCCGCCGAGCGCATGGACGCCGCGGTGGAGCACGTTCAGAGCGATTTCGGATCGGTTCGGACCGGCCGGGCCAGTCCGGCCCTGGTGGAGAAGCTCAGGGTCGATTACTACGGCGCCTCGGTACCCCTGCAGCAGTTGGCCGGCTTCAACGTGCCCGAGGCCCGGGTGCTCATCATCCAGCCCTACGACATATCGGCCCTGCCCGCCATCGAGCACGCCATCCAGGCCTCCGATCTCGGCATCAACCCCGGCAACGACGGCGACAAGTTGCGACTGGTGTTCCCGCCCCTCACCGTCGAGCGTCGGCGGGACATGGTGAAGGTGGTCAAGAACATGGCCGAGGAGGGTCGTATCTCGATCCGCAATCTGCGCCGCAGCGCCCGCCACGATCTCGAGGCCCTCGAGAAGGAGGGGGAGCTGTCCGAGGATGAGCTGGACCGCTTCGAAAAGGAGCTGGATCGGATCACCCGGGCCCACGTGGACGTGGTCGACGCCGCCCTCAAGGCCAAGGAATCCGAACTACTGGAGGTGTAGCCGGGGAGGGTGCACCGATCGACCGGTGACCATCTGGCACACTCGAAACGCACCGGTGTGATCGCCAACACCGTGAGGAGGGATCGTGGACGAACAGAACGGTGCCAACCCGTCGAGGGACGGGGACACCGAGGATTCCGCCGGCGGCGGCACCGAGGAACCGATCGTGGTCGGTGACGAGGACGCGTCCGGCGGTCCACTGTTCTCGTTCTCCTCCGAGGAGACGGCCGACCTGCCCCACTGGTCCGAGCCGGCCACGGGGGAGATACCGGTCTTCCGGGCCCCGGAGGCCCCCACCGGGGGCGGATCGCGTCTGTTCCCCCAACTCCCCGACGATCCCCGGATGGTGGACACCGGTGAGGCCAGCGGTGTGTTCTCCGCCGTGGGCGACACCCCATCTCCCCCGGCCACCTCCCCCGATGTTCCCGATCCCGCCGACGTGACGGAGACGAGGGAGACGGAGGAGACGGAACAGCCTGGCGGCGTCTCCGACCTGGTGGACGACCTGCTGGCGGGAACCTCCGCCGACCCCTCGGCCGAGCCCCCCGCCGGTCCGGTGGTGGATCCCGATTTCGTCGGTTCATCCATGGCCGGGGGCCGGGTGGAGATGGAACCCACCGGCCCGATCGACCCGGCCCTAATCACCGGGGGCTTCGAACCCGACACCGCCGACGCCGATCCCGATCTTCCCGCCCCCCGGTGGGGGGCCGCCGCCGGATCGGAGACTCCCGCGGCCCCCGAACCGTCTGTGGCGGGTGCTGCCGACGAGGTGGGCGTGGTGCCCGAACCGGCCGGGGTGACCGAGGTTGATGAGGTTGACGCCGCCCCCGAACCGGCCGAGGTGACCGAGGTTGATGAGGTTGACGCCGCCCCCGAACCGGCCGAGGTGACCGAGTTCTGGATCGGGTCGGAGAATGCCGCCGTCGACGTGGGGGAGGCGGCCCCCGAGCGGGCCGCGGTTGAACCGGGGCCCGAGCCCGAGGTGGTATGGGTGGGCGAACAGCAGGAGCAGCCAGTGGAGGACGAACCCGTCGACACCGGGGCGGACGACGGCGAGGGGGCGCCGCCGGCACCCGACGCATCGGTGTTCGAGCGTCTGGCCGCCCTGCCCGATCT
>JALSTE010000158.1 GCA_026983855.1 Acidimicrobiia bacterium | reverse complement strand
CGTCTCGACGGGTTCGGCGCCGGGTGTCGATGGCTCCGGGTCGGCGAAGTGGGTATCAGGCGTCGTGGTCTTCGTGTCGGGGGTGTCAGGCACCGCTCTGCTCCTCTGCCGGTGAGCCCAGGATGTCCTCCCCCACATTCCAGGGTCGGTCGGGGAGCCGGGCGGGATCGAAGCGTTCGACGAGGTCCTCCATGGTGACCGGTTCGTCCCGCTCCGACAATCCGAGGCTCCAGGCCAGCAGGGCCCGGACCGAGGCCGGGTCGCGCCCCCGGGCCGCCAGGTCGGCGAGGGTCACCGAACCGTGTCGTTTGGCGAGGCGGGACCCGTCCGGTCCGAGGACCAGAGGAACATGGGCGAAGCGGGGCCGGGGGACATCCAGGGCCCCGGCCAGCAGGATCTGGGCCGGGGTGGCCGAGAGGAGATCGTCACCCCTCACGACCATCTCCACCCCCTGGTCGGCGTCGTCCACGACCACCGCCAGGTTGTAGGCGACCACGCCGTCGTTGCGCCGGACCACGACGTCGTCCCCGGGGGCCGCCACGGCACCAGCCAGCTCGTCGTCAAATGTCACCGCGTTTTCCGGTGAGCGGAATCTGAGGGCGGGCGGACGTCCCTCGGCCTCCAACCGCCGTCGGGTGTCGGGGTCCAGGTCCCGACAGGTGCGGGGGTAGCCCGGGGGCCCGTGCGGGGCCCGGACGGCCTCACGGATCTCCCGTCTGGTGCAGTAGCACGGGTACAGCAGACCGCGACGCTCCAGTTCGGCCAGGGCGGCCCGGTGCCGGGAGCGCCGTTTGGACTGGTGCACCACCTCGCCGTCCCAGTCGATACCGATCGCCGCCAGTTGGTCCAGCTGGCGTCTCTCGAATCGGGTGGAGGTGGTGGCGGGATCCAGATCCTCGATCCTCAGCAGGAACTCCGACCCCGCGGCCCGGGCGAACAGCCAGGCCACCATCGCCGTCCTGATGTTCCCCAGATGGAGATCGCCGCTGGGGGTGGGGGCGAATCTGCCGCGGGCCATCGGTGTGGAGCTGCCGGAGGGTCAGTCCAGGGGCCAGGTCAGATCGAGACTCCCCACCAGATGCCCCACCGTCTCGGGCACGGTGTCCTCGACCCGGCGCCAGACGGCGGGTTCCATGATCCAGTCGGTCTTGGGGGGATCATCCTGGCCGAAGCGATAGCGGGCCCCGATCACCCCGTCGATGGCGGCGTACACCCGGCCGTCGGTGAGCAGCAGTAGTTGTGCCGCGGCCTCCACCGGACCCTGGGGAAGACCCAGCATCAAAGGGGTGGTCCCGATGATCCAGCCCCGGGGCCGACGACCCAGCCGGAGCCTGCGCACGGACCTGAATTCCGCACCCCGGAGGAACCCCATGGTTCCCGGGTCACCGGTGTCCCTGAGGGCCGAGCGCAGGGTGTTCACTATCTGCCCCAGTTCGGTGACCCTCGCCGCCTCGACCCGTCTGGCCTCCCTGGCTCTCTCCTTGGCCAGACGGGACGCCTCGGCGGCGGCGGCCTTCTCGACCCTCTTGGCCTCGCGTGGTGACAGCCGGGGCATCTCGTCCTCGGTCTGTGACGCCGTCTCCTTCACCCGACGACTCAGCTCACCCACGTGTTCTCCATGTCCGCCCGGCTGCCGGTCCGTCTGGCTGTTCGGCCAGACCGTCCCGCCCGGACCCGTCCGGTTGTCCGTCCTGGTCGGGGATGGTGACTGTGGTCCGGTCCGCGGTCCCCGACGCGTTGAACCCTATACGCCGCGCAAGGCACGGGATGGTCGCGAACCACCGATGCCCGGTCGACGGGGGTGGCGCTGCCGGTCCCGGAACGCACGGTCCGATCACGGGGCCTCTATCGTGCTGCCGATGTCCGGGGATTCCAGAATCATGGTCGACGTGGCCCCCCTCCGGGCCTCCCGGGAGTTCCGTCTGCTCTACGGAGGCCGGGTGGTATCGGGTCTGGGAACCCAACTCACGGTCGTGGCCGCCCCCATCCAGGTGTTCGGCATCACCCACTCCACCCTGGCGGTGGGGTTGCTGGGCCTGGCCCAGTTTCCCCCTCTGCTGGTCGGGTCACTCCTGGGGGGCACCATCGCCGACGCCTACGACCGGCGGAAGGTGTTGATCGTCTCCCAGGTACTGATGCTGGCCACCAGCCTGGGCCTGGCCGTCAACGGGGCCGGCGCCAACGCACTCTGGCCCATCTACGTGCTGACCGCACTCCAGGCCGGGGTGTCGGGTGTCGACTCGCCCACCCGCAACGCCGTGATCCCCAACCTGGTGTCACGTGAGCATCTCGTGGCCGCCAATTCCCTCACCCAGATCAGCTTCCAGTTGGCCGGGGTGGTCGGCCCGGCGGTCGCCGGGGTGCTGATCGCCCGTTCCGGTGTCAGTGCGGCCTACTGGGTGGACGTCGCCACCTTCGTTCTGGCCACCGTCACCGTCCTGGCCATGAGGCCCATGCCCCCCTTCGGTGGTGGTCGCCGGGCCGGGCTCCGATCCCTGCAGGAGGGGCTCCGGTTCCTGAGGGGTCGTCAGGCCCTGCAGGGAACGTTCATCGTCGACGTCAACGCCATGGTGTTCGGTCTGCCCCGCAGTCTCTTCCCCGAGATGGGCCTGAGGGTCTTCGGCGGTGGTGACGCCGTGGTGGGTCTGCTCTACGCCGCCCCCGGGGCCGGTGCCCTGCTCGGGGCCCTGGTCAGCGGATGGATCCCGAGGGTTCACCGCCAGGGCCGGGCCGTGATCTGGGCGGTGATCGCCTGGGGACTCTCGATCGCCCTGTTCGGGCTGACCACCTGGCTGCCCCTGGCCCTGGTGTTCCTGGCCCTGGCCGGGGCGGCCGACGTCGTGTCGGCGGTGTTCCGCACCACCATCCTGCACCTGACGGTTCCCGATTCCCTGCGGGGGAGGTTGTCGGCGGTGCACATAGCGGTCGTCACCGGCGGCCCCCGTCTGGGCGACGCCGAGGCCGGCGGGGTGGCGGCCCTCGCCGGGGTGAGGGCCTCGGCGGTGTCGGGTGGGGTGTTCTGCATCCTGGGGGCCCTGGCCATCGCCCGGCTCATGCCGGGTCTGGGTCGCTGGACCCTCGACGACGCCGAGCCGATGGAGTTGACCGAATCCTGAGGGGTCGTGCGGCTCAGCCGAGCTGTGCGGCCAGTCGTTTCGACCAGCCGAGTAGGGCCGTTCCGAGCATGATGAGACCCAGACCGAGGGCCAGCTTGCCCGGCGTCTCCAGCCCGGTGGCGGCCATCCCCTCCACCACCACGTCCTGGTCCTCGTCGGTGTTGTTGGTGGTGACGGGGTCGAAGCCCGATCCGGAGACCGAACCGCTGAGACGTACGACCTCGGTCTCGTTGGCGATCACCCGGGTTCGCAGGGCCACGGTGGCGACGCTGGTTCCGGGGTTCACCACCAGGGGGATCGAGCAGTCCATCTGGATGCCGTTGGGCACGCAGCTCCAACCGTTGCCGTTGGCGATGGGGGTGTCCAGGCCCTTCTCCAGGGTTATGGTCAGGGTCACCGGACCATTGTCGGCCAGGGACCCGATGTTGCTGACGGTTATGTGCCAGTCGACGTCGCTCAGGTGGGTGGGGGTGTCGATCAACTCCACGTCGATGGCCAGGTCCACGTCCGGTCGTCGGACCCCGATGAGGCCCACGTCCACGTCCTGACCCAGGGCCAGGGTGACCCGCTGCTCGGGTGTGGTCGTGGTCCACGAGGTGGGGGGGTCGGCCTGAACCCGGAAATCACCCTGCAGCAGAGCCCCCACGACGAACTGGCCCAGGGCGTTGCTGGCGGTGATCCTGCGATTTCCGTCG
>JALSTE010000157.1 GCA_026983855.1 Acidimicrobiia bacterium | reverse complement strand
GGTGGTGCGGGAGCTGGAGGGGGGAGGGACCGGGTGAGTCTCTCCACCCTCGGGTGCCGCGGCCCTGGCCGTGGTCGCCGTCTTCCACGATGGCGTCTCGGTGGTTACCGTCGGGGCTCCCACCGTCCGTCGCCGAGTGCCGACCACTGATCAGCCATCCCACCGACCCACACGGACCGACACCGACATCCCTGGAGGAATCGTGCCCCTCATCAACGTGAACATGGCCACCGGAAGGACACCGGAACAGAAGAGGAAGCTCATGGCCGCCATCACCGACGCGGTCCGGGAGTCCATCGATGCCCCGCTGGGATCGATCCGGGTGTGGATTTCGGAGTTCGAACCCGATGAGTTCATGGCCGCGGGGGAGCTCCTGTCCGAGCGCGGGGCCGGGAACTGAGAGCAGCCGCTGCCGGTGCGCCGGGTTCGTGGGGCCGCCGCCGGTCACACGGGTGAAGATCAAGCCGAGGAGGCCGGTGCGCCGGGTTCGTGGGGCCGACGGTAGGTCCGGGGGCAGAGACTGACCTCTCCCGGGCCCACGACCCCGGGTCCATCACCCTGATCCCGACACGCCGGGCGTCCCCGATGTCGGGGAGAACGGTCATCTGGACGTCCCCTGAGGAGGACACGTGAAACCGGAGTCCCCGATGTCGGGGAGAACGGTCATCTGGACGTCCCCTGAGGAGGACACGTGAAACCGGAGTCCCCGATGTCGGGGAGAACGGGCTCCGGCGGGTGGTCCTGGGAGTCAGACCTGGCGACGGGGGGAATCGGTCGCGGCCAGGGGTGAGGTGATCACCAGCAATCCCAGTGACGCCACCGCGAACACCGCCGCCAGGCCGAGAACCGGGTCGAGGCCGTTGCGGCCACCCAGGGCCAGTAACACCAGGCCGTAGAGCAGGCGTCCCGACAGACTGCCGAGGGAGAGAAAGGTGGCCCGGTGACCTCTGTCCAGCAGGGGTGACACCCGGGTGGAGACCAGCACGGGGGCCGCGGCCGCCTGGGTGCTGCGCATGGCCAGGAGGGGAAGCAGAAGTGGACTGGCGGTGAGGGCCATTCCGAGGACGATCGCGGTCTCCACACCGGCCAGGGCCATGAGGGAGCGCGTCACCCCCAACCCACGGCGGAGGACGGGCACGGCCGCGGCCGCCAGGGCCCCGACCACCGAGATCACCGCCATCAGTGCTCCGCTGAGGAGCGGGGCCGTGCCGGGGTCGGAGAAGGAGGACCCCACCAGGCGGGTGAGCCAGGGCTGGATCAGATCCAGGGCCATACCCTCCAGTGGCTGTTGGAGGGTCAGGAACACCAGGAGCCACAACAGGACCGGACGTCGCAGGTTGGCCAGGACGGGTCCCAGGCTGAGGCCACCGCCCGGCGGGTGGTCGGGACCGTGGGGTGGGGGCTCGACCATCCTCAGGGTTCCACCGAGCTGCAGCACGGCGGCGGCCAGGGAGGCGGCGAACGGCAGGCGCAGATCCACGAAACCCAGGACGCCTCCGATGGCCACCGCCACCGCGGTGGAGGCGAACGCCAGTCCCGCCGCCCGGGCCTCCAGCCTCTCGAAATCACCGACCCGTCCCAGACTCTCCAGGGTGTCGAACAGCAGGGTGGTGTCCGTGCCGGACTTCGAAGCGAACCCCAGGGCCAGCATCACCTGGGCCCCGGCCAGTGTCCCGAACGAGTCACCGGCCACGAGATAGAGCCCGTGGGCCGCCACCCAGGCCAGGGCGGCCAGCCGCAGGATCCCGACCCGACCCACGTGGTCACTGACCCATCCCGACGGTACCTCGAAGATCACCACGGCCAGGAAGTAGATCGACGCCAGCCGGAGGGTCGAGTCCAGCCCGTGGCGGTTCAGGAAGAACAGGAACGACGTCGGCAACCAGAACAACGCACCGGCGGTCATCCGCTGCCAGACGTACAGGCCCAGGTTCGGGTGGGATCCCCCGTCGGTGCTCACGGAGTGGGTATCCCGACCGATAGGAGGCGGGTCACGAGCCTATGTGGAGTCGTCAAGTGCGGAAATCCGAAAACGGGAGGTCAGTGAGGTGGGCTCTGGCCAGTGTTCCCTTCCTGGTCTTCATGGGTGTGACCGCCCTCGGGGTCGTGGCCGCGATGGCGGCCCAGCGTAGTGTCGACATCCAGGAATCCCGGGCCCTGCTGGAGTCCGCCAATCGGGTGGGCAACGGATTCCAGACGGTCGGTATCGCATTCCAGACCCAGATCTCGGGGATGGCCCTGGCCGCCGAGACCACCAGGGCCGACCCCGCCACCATGGAGGCCCTGCTGGACCAGAACATCGCCGCGGGGTTCCAGTTCCAGTGGGTGTCGGTGTTCCACCGCGGGGAAGATGGCGTCATCAGGCCAATCCTGGTCGTGGGCAATGACGATCCGGTGCTACCTCCCGGAGAGGACGTGGCCCGGGCCCTGGACACCTCAGCCGACGCCCTGGGGGCGACCGTGGGGCTGAGACCTGATGGCCTGGTCACCTGGGTGGGCTTCGCGGCCAGCGGCCCGAGCCGGGAGTACCTGGTGTACGGCGAGATCTCGATGCCCTCATTCCCCGTCCCGGCGGAGACGATCGGCGCCGAGCCCTTCGACCTCGCCCTCTACGTGGACGTCGCCGGTGAGTCGACCCGGATACTCACCACCACCAGGGATGATCTGAACGGTGAGGGTGTGATTCGCAGGGACATGTCCCTGGGCGGAGTTGATTCCCACCTCCTGCTCAAGCCGGTGGGGGAGATCATCGGCGGCGGGGCCCGGCTCACACCCAAGCTGATCCTGGTCATGGGGTTGGTGTTCGGAGTGGCCCTGGCGGTGCTCACGGCCCGGATGCAGAGGGCGAAGGTGGCGGCGGTGGCGGCGGCCGACCGCAGTGAACGTGACCGCGCCGCGCTCGGGCACGTGCTGGAGAATGTTCCGGACCTGATCGCCTCCGCCGACGTCGAGACCAGGGAGGTGACCTTCCTGAACCGGACCGACCTCCTGGGGTGGCCACCCCGGGCGTTCTCGACCCTGGAGATGGTTCACCCCGATGATCGCCCCGGCACCGGCCGTCGCTGGGAGGAATTGGCGTCGGGGCGGGTTGATCAGGTCACGATGGAGTTCCGGGCGGTACCTCGTGAGGTGCTGGAGCGGGCGGATTCGATCGATCGGGTTGATCCCGCTGACTGGGAGTGGTTCCGGGTCCGGGCCGGAATCATGCACTTCGAGGACGGACGACCGGCCGAGCTGCTGGTGGTGGCGTCACAGGTCACGGCCGAGCACGATGCCGAGTCGGAACGCAAGAGGCTCCAGGAGCAATTGAACAGGTCCCAGCGTCTCGAGGCCGTGGGTCAACTGGCGGGTGGGGTGGCTCACGACTTCAACAACCTCATGGCCACGGTTCAGTCCTATTCCGAACTTCTGATCGAGGACACCGAGGATCCACAGGAGCGCGAGGATCTCGAGGAGATACGTCAGGCGGCCCGTCGGGGCTCGGACCTCACCCGGCAACTCCTGGCGTTCTCCCGGGCCGAGGCCACCACGGCCGAGTCCATCGACCTGAACGAGTCCCTGAGGTCGATGAGGAAGCTCCTGTCACGGGCCGTCGGTGAGGATGTGGAGTTGGAGTTGAGGCTGGCCGAGGATCTGCCGACGGTCAGCATCGATCCGGTGGGGGTGGAGCAGATCTTCATGAATCTGGTGGTCAACGGGCGGGACGCCATGCCCGACGGAGGCCGGATCCTCGTGGAGACCAGGGTCCAGGACGTGGACGGGGAGATGGCCCGAACCACCCCCGGTCTGGAGCCGGGACGCTACGTGAGGCTCCTGGTCAC
>JALSTE010000156.1 GCA_026983855.1 Acidimicrobiia bacterium | reverse complement strand
CTCGAGATCGAGGTGAGGGGCGATGGAGTCGACTCGGCCAGTACCAGCAGGTCGAAGCTCGTCCGGAGAGACCCGAGCTCACCGTTCGTGAGCACCTCGGGGTCGACGTCCACGTGTCTCTGGCTCCGGATCAGATGGTCGGCCCGGCGGGCCAACCGGGCCGTCCGCGTTCCGAGTCGCCCTCCCTGCAGGAGGTCACCCACTCCATTGGCCGCGGCCAGCAGGCGAAGCCGGGTCCGTTCCAGCCCCGGGGTCATACGACCGGACCCGGGCATCTGGTCGAGGTACCAGTCCCAGATCCTGACCGGCTCGGGAATACCGGCGACCGTGGCGCCCTCACCGTCGAGGTAGACCCACTCATCGCCCACGTATCGGGCGCCCTTCCCGAGCATCGTGAGGAGGGTTTCGGTCTTGCCTCCCTTGGACCAACCGGTGACCACCACCCCCACCCCCCGGTACTCGAAGGCGCAGGCGTGAAGGGCGAGGGACCCCGAGGCCAGGACGAACAGGTTCACCAGGGCGATCAGGAGCGGTACGGCGGGGGCACCCCGCTCCACGACCACCTCGAAGGGCCGGGATCGGTCGTCCAGACGATCGAGGTCGATCCTCACCCGAACCCGGGACTTGCCCCGGGCCCGCAGAAGGTAGAAACCGTGATCGTCGTGAGCGTACTCATCCTTGCCCACGAGGGTCAGACGACCGACGGCCAGGGTGTCGACGAAGCGGATCAGTATCTCCGGATCGCGATTCAGCTCCCCGTCCATGGGGCCGAGCTGGCGGCGGACCACCGCGGCGTCATCCGTGGTTCCCAGGACCCTGACCCCGACCATCCCGTGGATGTCGAAGTCGGTCCGGTGGATGGAGGAGGTGACCCGGACGGGACTGGGGCTCAACATGGCCGTCTCCTGCCGGTGATGAGATCGTGGCCTCTCGACCCGCGGGCCTCGATGGTGCGTCTGATCAGCCGCAGATACCGGGAGGATCCCACCCGGTCCGGTGGCAGGCGGGTGGCCTCCTTCACCGCCCGGTGCATCCAGGCGGTCAGCATCAGGGGTTCGATGAGCGCCGGGTCGATCTCCAGGGCCAGGGCCTGACGGTCAATGCACCGGGCGAGATGGGGGGTCAGACGGCTACCCCGCAGCAGATGGCTGTCGATGGCCATCTCCCTGAGCCTGCGCCGCCGGTGTCCGTGGAATCGGGCGGCGACCGAACGCACGAGGTAGATGAGATCCCACAGAGGGGGTCCGGTGGTCCGGAAGGATTCCCAATCCAGGAATACGGCCCGGCCCCGGCTGTCGGCCAGCAGATTCCAGGCTCCGGCGTCGCCGTGTTGGGCGACCATGGGTACCGAGGGGCACGAGGCCAGATCGTCCAGGGCCCGGTCGAGGTGTCCGGTCTCGGGACGCGACCCGAAGATCAGGGAGAACCGGTCGCGGTCGGGGGTGAGGGTCTCGGCGAGGGTCGCTCCCGGAACGGTCCGGATGGTCGATCGCGCCAACTCGGTCAGCCAGTGTCCGGCGTCGGCGAGCAGATCCAGCCGGGCCCGGCGGGAGAGCTTCTCGAATGGGGTGCCATCCACCGCGGTCTCGGCACAGACGCGACAGCCGTGGGCCGAGGAGAGGAACAGGGCCCCGGGGGCCCGGCCCTGAGCGACGTGACCGAGTTCCCCGAGGATCTCCAGTGCCAGGTACTCGTTCTCCAGACGGTGGTTGGCGTCGGCCGAACGGGTGATCTTGATCGCCACCTCGGGGCGGTGTCCATCGGAGGGGTAGGCGAACATGAGGATCTTCTGGGTGTTGTAGTCACCTCGGGCCCACAGGCCCCACCGAGGATCCGGTCCGGTCGCCGTGGTCTCGCTCAGTCGGGTGATGGCGAGAGGCACCGGATCGTGTCCGGTGGCCGTGAGGATGATTCCGCTGGTGGTTCGCGGGCGTCGTGATCCCCGAACCGATGGGAGCGACCTCCGTGCCGGCCGGCGATCGTTCCGGTGGAAGTCGTAGGCGGTCAGGCGGTCGCCGGCGGTGACCACCGATCGAAGCCGGTCCCCCTCGTAGGTCAACACCAGGGGCGTGATTTGGTGACCGGCGGGCGGCACGGCCCGGGGGTCGACGTCGAATGCCAGCAGGACCCCGCCCGGAGCCAGCGCCTCGGTCACGGCGGGAGGGATCTCCTTCATCGGCTGGCCGACGACGATCAGGTTGAAACGCGGCGGTCGCCCACCGGTGGGTGGGTGTTGGGCGGTCAGATCGGCGGGGGATCCGGCTTGCGATGTTTGGAATCCGGCCTGCGACAAGGCCAGAGCGTCGGCGCGCGGGAGCCGGCCCATGACGAGGGCGCGGTTGCCCCCGAGGGCTGGAAGCAGGTGCAACCAGGCCCCACCGGCCAGGTCCCCCTTGAGGTTGGTTCCCACCCTCGGGGAGGAGGGGGCGACTGGTTCCGGACGCCGGCGGAACGTGTCGGTCATCGGTCTGTCCCGGGGGTGCCGGACGCCAGACGTCCGATGATGGGGAGCCGGGCCAGTTCTGGAAACGTGTCCTCGATCCGTAGGTCCCGCCGGGCCACGGCCACCACCGCACCCACGGTCAGCAGGGCCGGTAGGGCGGAGGCGACGAGGGACAGGTCATATCTCTCGACGAACAGGTACAGCCCGCCGGATCCGGCGGTCACCGTCATGTACAGGGGCAGTGACGCCGCCCTGAACAAGGGTATGCCGGTGCCCAGACGGAGCCCGAGCTGCTTCAACAGGTTGTGGGCCACCAGCGTTGCCAGGGTGCCGATGGCGGCGCCCATGGGGCCATATCGGGGAATCAACAGGACGTTGAGGACCACGTTGGTCACGGCGGCGGCGCTGGAGATGGCGACGCTGTACCCGACGCGTCCGTAGGTCTTCACGGTCAGGCCGTTGAAGCCCAGGGCGGCGTTGAAGTAGTAGCCCACGGCCAGCAGGGCCATGAAAATCGCCGATCCGGAGTACTCGGCGCCGAACAGGGTCTGGGTCAGAGGCCCCGAGAGCGAGAACGTGAGGATCAGCACCGGAAACGTGAGGACGGTGATCCACGAGGCGGTTCGCCAGTAGAGGTCGGAGACCCCGGCCCGGTCACCCCGGGAGAAGTAGCGGGCCACGACCGGCGTGTAGAGCAGGGCGAAGCTGGTCATGACGAATTGGTTCATCTTCGCCGCCGGCTGCACCGCCCGGAACGAGCCCACGTCAGCCGTTCCCCCGTAGCGGTTGATCAGGACGACGTCGGCGGTGTTCAACAGCACGAACAGGATGTCGGTAGTGAGGAGGGGTAGGGCGAAGCCCAGGACCTCGCGGTAGGGGATCTCGAACCTCCGCGAGCGCAGCTTTGAACCCAGATGTTGGGTGGCGAAGAGCTCGCGCAGCATCACGGCGTAGATCCCGAGACCAACGGCTCCGATGAGAACCCAGCCGAGGGCGAGGGCCCGTTCGTCGAGGCCTCCGGCTATGAGCACCGCCACCACCGCGAACCTGAGGGCGGGGGTCACGACGTAGCGCCGGAAGAAGATCGCCCGTGGTCTGGAGTACACGGCGAAGACACTCAGGGCCGTACTGTCGAGAGCCTGCAGGGGGGCCAGGAGGACGAGGATCGTCAGAACCCCGACCACCTCGCCGTCGCCGATGACGCTGTTCGTCAGCCACTGGCGCAGGCCGAGGGTGAACAGGATGGCCGACAGGCCCAACAAGCCGATGGTTCCGAGCTGGAGGGCGAATGTGCCGGCCAGTTTTCCGTACTCGCCCCTCTCGTCGTACATGGCGGCGAAGCGGGGGATCGCCCTCTGGATTCCTAGGGTGATCAGGGTG
>JALSTE010000155.1 GCA_026983855.1 Acidimicrobiia bacterium | reverse complement strand
ACTCGAAGGGAAACCGGGTGGGAGTGCCAATGGGGCATCACTGCCGATAGGGTCGCCGCGGTTTGAAACCGACGGGGAGGACAACCGATGACCGAACCGATTCTCGCCGAGGGCCTGGTCCGCAAGTTCGGGGATCTGGTGGCCGTTGACGGGATCGATCTCTGTGTTGCCCAGGGTGAGATATTCGGATTCCTGGGTCCCAACGGGGCCGGGAAGTCGACCACCGTCCGGATGCTCACCACCCTGTTGAGTCCCTCGGCGGGCACGGCCCGGGTGGCCGGGTTCGATGTGGTGTCCCAGGCGGCCCAGGTGCGTCGGGTGATCGGTGTCGCCCTGCAGGACGCGGCCATCGACCCGATAATGACCGGAAGAGAACTTCTCAAACTCCAGGCCGTGCTGCACGGGATCCCCCGGAGGATCTCGCGGGAACGCGGGGACGAGCTGCTGGCCCGGGTGGGGCTGGCGGCCGCCGCTGATCGTCGGGTGGGGACCTACTCGGGGGGGATGAGGCGACGTCTCGATCTGGCCCTGGCCCTGATCCACGAACCCCGGGTGCTCTTCCTGGACGAGCCGACCACCGGGCTGGACCCGACCAGCAGGATGGCCCTGTGGGAGGAGGTTCGTCGGCTGAACGGGGAGTTCGGAACGACCGTGCTCCTGACGACGCAGTACCTGGAGGAGGCCGATCAGCTCGCCGGTCGTATCGCCATAATCGACGGGGGTCGCATCGTGCGCAAGGGGGAGCCCGAGGCTCTCAAGGACGCGGTCGGCAGTCCGACCCTGCGGATCGACGTCGACCCCGAGTACCTGGCTCGGGCGACGGAGGTGTTGGAGCACTTCGGGGAGATGCGCCCGGCCCGTTCGGGACGTCTCGCCATTGGACTCGACGGTGGGGCCTCCCGACTGGCTGAGGTGGTACGGGCGCTGGACGCCGCCGGGGTGGTCCTCAACCACATGGAGCTCGACGCCCCCAGCCTCGACGATGTGTTCGCCGAGGCCACCGGTCGTCGCCTCGAGGGGGCTGAGGAGACCCAGGCCCCCGTCGAGGTGAGCGGGTGACCGTTACCGCCCACCCGCGGCCCAGTGCCGTGGCCCAGGCCGTGGCCATCGCCGGGCGCTCGGTCCGGGGTGTGCTCCGCCAGCCTCCCCAGTGGGTCCCGTCGCTGGTGTTCCCCCTCTTCTTCAATGCCGTGAGCGCCGCCGCCTTCGATCGCACCCGGGCCCTGCCGGGGTTTCCCGAGGTGAACTCGTTCCTTACTTTCCTGCTACCCGCCACCATCCTCCAGGGCGTGCTTCTGGGGGCGACCGCGGCGGGCAACGACGCCGCCGTGGACATCGAGAACGGTTTCTTCGATCGTCTGGTGCTGTCACCGATGTCGCGGGTGTCGCTCCTGGGTGGTCGCCTGGTCGGTTCCATGGCCCTGGGGGTGGTGCAGGTGGTGTTCTTCCTCTCGGTGCTCTCCGTGTTCGGGGCCCGCTTGGAGAACCCCCTGGCCGGTGTCCTGGTGCTGGTGGTCGTCGGGGCCCTCCTGGCCGGTGCGGTGGGGGCGTTCTCGGTGTCCATAGCCCTGAGGACCGGTTCGGTGGAGGCCGTCAACGGTTTCTTCCCCATCTTCTTCGCCGCGTTGTTCATGTCCTCGGCCTTCTTCCCGCCCTCCCTGTCGGGGGGCTGGTTCGAGACGGTGGCATCGATCAACCCGATCACGTGGATCGTGGACGGGTTGCGGGACGTGATAATCGAGGGTTGGGTACCCGGAGCGGCGGCCCGGGCGATCGCGGTCTCGGCGGCCCTGGGGGTTCTGGCCATCTTCATGGCCACCCGCTCGCTGGCGGCGAGGATCCGGACGTGACCGCGGCGGTGGAGGGTCTGGGGGCGACCCATGAACCCAAGGTCCTGGCGTCGGCGGGGGTGGTGGCCTGGCGGGGCGTGCTGCGGACGACGAGGTTTCCGGCCATCATCGTGCAGTCGATCTTCTTCCCGGCCTTCTTCCTGTTGGTCTACACCGGCCTGTACCGGGCGGTGACTGAACTACCGAACTTCCCCACCGACCGTGCCGCCAACTGGTATCTGCCGTTCATGATGATGCAGGGGGCGGCGTTCTCGGGGGTTGGTGCCGGGTTCGCCACCGCGGTGGACATCGACAACGGCTTCTTCGACCGCCTTTTGCTGGTACCGGGCCGCCGCATCTCGATCCTCCTCGGAACCCTCGGATTCGCCCTGGTGAGGGCGGTGACGGTGGCCTTTCTGGTGATGATCCTGGGGTTGGGCCTGGGAGCCCGGTTCACCGACGCCCCCCTGGGCCTGCCTCTGTTGTTCCTTGGGGTGGCGAGCATGTCGCTCATCGCCTCGTGCTACTCGCTGGGTCTCATCTACCGGGTCAAGGACCAGAGGGTGGCGCCCATGTTCCAGGTGGGGATTTTCGTGGCCCTGTTCGTGTCCACGGCCCAGGTGCCCCTCGATCTGGCCACGGGTTGGCTGCACGACGCCGCCCGCTTCAACCCGGTCACCAACATCCTGCGGCTCGGGCGTCAGGCGTTCCTGACCGGTGGGGTCACCTGGACTGACACCTGGGGCGGCCTGGTGGCGGTGGTGGCCACCACCGCGGTGGCGGGAATGTGGGCCTACACCGGGCTCCGCAAGTACATCGACTGACCCACGGGGGAGACACAGCCATGAGCGACCGAACCACTGACAACGCCGGCTCCGGCATTTCCGCCCACACCGAGGATGCGGAAACACCGGTGAAGTCGGTGTGGGGAATGGTCGAGGAGATCAAGGCCGACCTGGAGAACCTGAGTCCGGCCCAGGTGGCGGCTGAACTGGAGGCCGGAACCGCCGTGGTCGTCGACATCCGAGACATCCGGGAGCTGATACTCAAGGGCAAGATCCCCGGGGCCTTCCACGCCCCCCGGGGCAATCTGGAGTTCTGGATCGACCCCCGCAGTTCCTACTACCGGGACATCTTCCGTCCCGACGGTCGCTACATCCTCTACTGCGCCGGGGGTGGTCGATCGGCCTTCGCCGCCCGGACCATGAAGGAGATGGGAATCTCCGACGTGGCCCATCTGGAACCGGGCTTCGGGGGCTGGGTGGAGGCCGGGTTGCCGGTCGAGGAGGTCGCATCGAAATCCAAGTGGGGCCTCAAGCCCACCTGATCCCCCCCGGGTTCGGTGTGTCGGGGGGCTTGGTGTGGGCAGCGGCGGGTTCCACAGATGGTGGGTTGCCTCCGGGTTCGGTGTGTCGGGGGGCTGACGCTTTCGGCCCCCGACACACCGGTCGGTGTCAGGCGCCCAGCAGCAGGAACAGTCCGGTGATGGTGTAGGCCACCATCACCCCCAGCATGGCGTGTTGACTGCGGGTGGCCTCGTCCACGTCGACGGCCACCTCCAGGGCCCGGTCGTGGGCCGCCACCACGGCCGCGATGTGACCGAACACGATCGCCCCCACCTGCACCCAGGCGATGGTCGCGGTGGAGACGATCAGGAAATTCACCTTCCAGTCGGCGGTACCGAAGAGGTTGATCCCCGATCCGTACGGGTCCGAGAGACGGATCAGCAGGTTCTGTCCCTCGAAGACCGCCAGGGAGAAGTAGTGGGCGATGCCGTAGCCCAGTGCGATCGGGATGAGACTGGAGGCGAAGACGTCCTCGGGTCGGAGGTCGGTCTGCAGGTGCCTTCTGGCCCGGCGGGAGGCGAACAGGTAGACGGCGGCGACCAGACCGATCACCCACACCGCCCCCAGGGTGTTCACCGCCGTGGTTCCCCAGCCCACCCGGTCGATGACCAGGTTCCGCCAGATCGAGGTTCGGCTGAATCCGTCGAACGTCGTTCCCCCCAGGGCCACCA
>JALSTE010000154.1 GCA_026983855.1 Acidimicrobiia bacterium | reverse complement strand
AGCATGGCCGGGTCACGGGCCCCGGCCATCTCCCGGGCGGAGTGCATCGAGAGCTGCGGGGCCCCGACGTCGATGGTGGCCATGCCCAGGTTGGCGGCGGTGAGGGGGCCGATCGTGGAGCCGCACGGTATGTCGTTGCGGTGGGAGTAGAGCTGGTGGGGAATCTCGAGCTCATCGCAGATGTCGGCGAAGAGGGCCTGGCCCACGGAGTCGGTGGCGTAGCGCTGGTTGGCGTTGAGCTTGATCACCGGGCCCCCGTTGAGGGTGATGTGGTGTCCCGGCTCGTGACGGTCGGCGTAGTTGGGGTGGGTGGCGTGGGCCCCGTCCACGGACAGGCACCATGAGGAGGCCACCGCCCGGTGCAGGTCGGCCGCCGCACCGCCCCGGGAGGCGACCAGACGTTGCAGGACCGCCGGTAGCAGGGCCCCGGCCGCGCCCGATGAGGAGGTCGAACCGATCTCCTCGTGGTCGAACAGCACCACCATGGCGGTTGGGGCGCCCTCTCCTCCGGTGTTCGCGGTCGGCGCGGGGGAGGTGATGGCCCTGAGGGCGGAGTGGCAGGACACGAGGTTGTCGATACGACCCGAGGCGTAGAACTCCCTGTCGGCACCGAGCCGGACGGCGGGGCTGACGTCGTGGGCCACGAGGTTCCAGGATCTGATCTCGCCGGGCGGCAGGTCCAGTTCGGAGGCCAGGAACTCCACGAGGGCCCCCTCCCTGACGTCACCCAGGGCCCACACCGGGGTGAGATGACGCTGGGGATCGAGGGTCAGTCCCTTGTTGACGTCACGGTCCAGATGGATCGCCAGCTGTGGAATCCTCATCAGGGGCCGGTCGATCCGCAGGGGAACGGACCGTCGCTCGGGCCCCCGGCCCACGACCACGGAGCCCGAGATCCCCAGATCGCGGTCCAGCCAGGAGTTGAGGAGGGTGCCGCCGTACACCTCGACCGCCAGCTGGCGGTATCCCACGGCTCCGGTGTCGGGGATCGGTCTGATCCGTAGACCGGGGCTGTCGGTGTGGGCACCGACCAGCCGGAACGGGGTGTGGGGCCCGGGCTCGGACGACCCCGGGGAGGTCCAGGCGACCAGGGTTCCCCCCCTGCGCACCAGTCGACCCCCGCCGGTGCCGACCCACTGGGCGGTCTCGTCCAACTCCTCGAATCCGAAACCGCTCAGCAGGCGCACGGCCTCATCGACGGCCTGACGGGGCGATGTGGCGACGTCGAGAAAGGTGAGCAGATCGGACAGGTGACGGTCCTCAGACATGACTCCAGTCTGTCGGACCGGGAGGGGGAGGGGATACCCCGACGCCCACCGGGCGGACGGCTGGCGAACGCGATCGGTCCCGGGTGAGTCGCGGCGCCCACAGCCACAGGTGGCCGAGCACCATCACGAGAACACCCAGGATCGCCTGGGCGACTATCTGCACGACCCAGCCGGTCAGGGCCACGTCCAGGACTACCCGGGTGGCGGTCAGGATCCCGTTGTCGGGTAGGCGGGGGAGGGCCCACACGGTGAGCACCCAGGTGGAACCGAACTGGAGGGCGGCACCGATCACCACCAGGAAACCGAGTCGCCGCAGGGCCCGGGCCGTCCTGGGATGCACGAGCAGGCCCAGGGAGGCCAGGGCCACCCCCATCCCGAGGAGAACCATCCACGCCACCCGGACCACGGCGGCGGGGCCACTGAGATCCGGCAGGCTGGCGGGGTCCACGGCCAGTGACAGGGTGTCGGGGTTCCGACCGGCGAGCCGGACGGCGGCGGCCAGGCCCGGATCCACCGGCTCGAGCACCTCGGCGGTGGGTCCCACCAGGGTCGACAGATCGACGACCACGGGCAGGTTCCCGCCCTCGAAGACGTCCCCGTAGATGGTGCCCATGGCGGTGGCGAACTCCGAGGTGAAGCTGGGGTCGTCGAGGGCGGCGGCCACGGCGTCGGTCATCAGCCCCTCCTCACCGCTCATCTCGGGTACGGCCTCGATCATCCGCCCGGCGATCAGTGGTGAGACGGCGGCGGCGAACTCGGGGTCCCGGAGTACGGTCGAAGTCATCTCCGTGACCCGGGCGGGGTCGGCGAGTTCGCGGTCGAACCACCAACCCATCGCTCCGAACTGTCCCAGCACGACGCCGGTGAGCAGGAGCGTCCCTGCGAGCATCCGACGCACCATCGGGTTCCCATCGGCCGGACCGGACCCACCGTGAGGGACCTGCTGACCGTCCGCCGACGGGGCCGGATGTACCACCGGCGGAACCACCGGGGAAGCATGGGCGGACGGGGGCTGTTCTCCATGGGCGCGGCCGGATGGCGGGATCCCGCCCCGGCGTCGACCACACCGCCACCATCCCGTCCGCCCGACCCCGGTAGCCACCGCCCAGCCCCAGCGAGGAGCCACAGTGCCCCGAACCCCGAGACTCATCGTCATAGGAGGAGGTTCGGGAGGGCTCGCCGCCGCCCGGGCGGCCCGGTTCCGGGGGGCTGAGGTCACCCTCGTCCAGGAGGGTCCGGTGGGAGGGGAGTGCACGTTCACCGGATGCGTACCCTCCAAGACCCTGCTCTCGGCCGGAGCGGCCTTCGTCCGGGCCATGGACAGGGTCGGCGAGACCGTGTCGCGGGTCGCGGCGGCGGAGTCGGCCGAGGTACTGAAACGGGAGGGAATCGACGTGGTCACGGGTCGTGGCCGGGTCTCGGGACCGGGTGAGGTCACGGTTACGGCGGCGGGTAACGGCGGCGAACGGCGAAGGCTGTCGGGTGAGGCCATCGTGCTCTCGCCGGGGAGTCGGGCCGTGATTCCCCCGGTGAGGGGGATCGAGAACGTCGAGGTTCTCACCAACGAGAACCTCTTCGACCTTCGGGAGCGGCCCCGGTCGGTGGTGATTCTCGGCGGTGGTCCCATCGGATGCGAGATGGCCCTGGCCCTGGTGACCAAGGGGGTGGAGGTCACGGTCGTGGAGGCCCTGCCCCGCCTGCTCTCCCGTGATGATCCGGAGGCCTCCGAGGTCGCCCGCCGGTGCCTGGAACGCAGTGGTGTCGTCGTCCGTACCGGTACCGTGGCCGATCAGGTCCGGGCCGGTGGCGACGGTGTGGAGGTGGTTCTCGGCCACGGTGGGGACCATCGGGAAGACCATCAGGAAGACATGGTCGCCGAGCGGCTACTGGTAGCCGTGGGACGTCGTCCCGGGCACGATCCCGCCGAATTGACCGCTGCCGGGATCGACGTCACCGCCACCGGCTGGATAGCCGTGGACCCCACCCTGGAGACCTCCGTGCGGGGCGTGTACGCGGTCGGCGACGCCGTCGGCGGGCCCCAGTTCACCCACGCGGCGGCGGCGATGGCCCGCCTGGCCGTGGACAACGCCCTGAGGGTCGGTTTCGCCCGGGCCCGACGCCTCCGCTGGGATCCGTCGAGCGTCCCCTGGGTCACATTCCTGACCCCCGAGATCGCCCAGGTGGGGCTCACCGAGGCCGACGCCGCGGTCCGGTATCCCGGTGCCCGAGTGGCTCGGCTGCCGATCGCCGAGGTGGACCGGGCCGTGACCGCCGGGTCCGAGGACGGGTTCATCAAGCTGATAGCCGTTCCCCGCCGGGGGCTGGGTTGGGCCGGCGGGGGGAGACTGGTGGGGGCCACGATCGTGGCCGACCGGGCGGGGGAGATGATTTCCGAGGTGGTCCTGGCCATGACCGCCGGGATGTTCGCCGGGAGACTGGCCCAGGCGATCCACCCCTATCCGACCTGGTCGGTGGGTCTACAGATGGCCGCCACCCAGTTCCTGGGCACCTACGCCGGCCGGACGGCCCGCCCGGCCCGGGCCGTACAGGGCCCGTAGAGGTCACCGGTGGGGCAAACCCCCCGCTGG
>JALSTE010000153.1 GCA_026983855.1 Acidimicrobiia bacterium | reverse complement strand
GGGCGTTGAGGGCGTCGGGGATACGGCGGAGATGGTCGCGGTACTCGCGCCGGGGGCGTCCGTCGGGCCGCAGTCGCTCCGACCCGGCAAAGTCGGGGAACAGATCGTCGCCGGGGGTGAGGCCCCCGGTGATTGGTCCGGTGAGGGCCGTGAACTCCTCGTCGGTGAGCTGGGTCGGGTCCACGGACAGATCGAGGGTAGGTGACGCCATGAGGTCACCTTACAACATCAAGACAGATGTTGAAAGTATGTAATGGCAGATCCGGCCCGGGTCCCATATGGGGCCGGTACCGGGTCAGCCCCGGCGATCGGCGAAGCGGGACGGCGAGATCTCCCCGGGGTCCAGACCCAGGGCGATCAGATCCCCGGGTACCCCGAGCCCCCTGACCAGCGAGGCGCAGAGCCGGCTCATGCCGGGGGAGGACTGGATGCCGTATCCCCCCTGTCCGACCAGCCACATGAAGCCCTCCACGTCGGGGTCGAAACCCACCACCGGAAGGCGGTCGGGGGCGAAGGTGCGCAACCCCGCCCAGGCCCGGACCACGTGGCGGATCCCGAGGGTGGTGTTGTGGTTGACCCGGTCGATACCCAGGGCCACGTCGATCTCCTCGGGGCGGGCGTCGCAGGGCTCCGAAGGGGTCTCATCGGCGGGGGAGCACAGCAACAGACCCGGCTCGGGTTTCACGTACCAGGTCTCGGGACGTCCGCCGTCGACGACCGCCGGTAGGGGGGTGTCCTCCAGCTCCGGGGGGCGTTTCACGACGAAGGCCGTCCGCCTCAGGGGTGTGAGGCCCACGGGGGCCACCCCGGCCAGCTCCGCGATGCGGTCACCCCAGGCCCCGGCGGCGTTGACGATCACCCCGGCCTCCACCGTCAGGGGGCCGGCGGTGGCCACCCAGTGGTCGTTCTCCCGGCGCAGGGACGTGACCGGGGCCGAGGTCTCGATACGGGCCCCCCGCCTCCGGGCCCCCTTGACGAAGACCTGGTGCAACCCGGCCACGTCGAGGGCCAGGGAACCACCGTCCACCAGACCGTGGGTGATGTGGGGAGCCAGCATCGGTGCGGTCCGGGCCAGGTCCTCCCCGCTCAGGTGGCGGACGTCGTCCACGACGTCGCCGATGGTCTCGGCCAGCTCTTCGAGGAGGGGGGCGCCTGGGTCGTCGGTGACGAAGAGGGTGGGCAGGGGCTCCAGCAGGGGGAATTCCGCCAGTCCCTCGGGGGGAGAGGTTATGAAATCCCGCCCGGCCGCGGTCAGGGCCCGTATGGGCCGTGGCCCATATGACTCGGCGAAGAGGGCCGCCGATCTGCCGGTGGTGTGGTAGGCGAGGGTCGCCTCGGCCTCGACGAGGACCACGTCGAGGTCGGCGGAGAGCTCATAGGCCGCCCCCACCCCGGCCATTCCCCCGCCGATCACCAGGACGTCGGTGGTGATGACCTCCACCTGGTCCCGTGGGTTTCCGGCCTCCTCCGGCGTTCCCCGGTCCCCGCTCGAGATCGGCTCAGGCTCCGTCCGGTCATCCGTTCCGCTGTTCACAGCCCGGCGCCGATCTCATCGAGTGCCCCGAGCAGGGCGGTCACGTTGCGGTGCCGGGCGGTGTGGCCCATGAGCCCGATCCGCCAGACCCGGCCGGCCACCGGGCCCAGGCCGCCGCCGATCTCGATTCCGTAGCGGTTCAGTAGTTCGTGGCGGTAGTGGGTGTCCTCCACCCCGTGGGGCAGGGTCACCGTGGTCAGCTCGGGCAGTCGGAACCCCGCCTGGGCCCACAGCTCGTAGCCCCTCTCGGCCAGGCCGTTCTGGAGGGCGGTCCCGACCTCGCCATGGCGGGTCCAGGACTCCTCGAGGCCCTCGTCGAGGATGGCGGTCAAACCACCGTGGAGGGCGTAGATCATCGAGATCGGAGCCGTGTGGTGGTAGGCCCGGGCTCCCTCGCCGGTCACGTATCGGGAGATCATGTTCAGGTCGAGATACCAGCTCACGGGGCGGGGCAGGATCATCTCCCGGGCCCGGTCGGAGACGGTCATGGGCGCCAGTCCCGGCGGGACACCCAGGCACTTCTGGGTCCCCGAGTAGGCGACGTCGATCCCCCATTCGTCGACCGGGACGGGGATGCCGCCCAGGGAGGTGACGCAGTCCACCAGGAGCAGGGCCTCCCCCTTGTCCCGGCCCAGGGCGGCGATGTCGTTGCGCACACCGGTGGAGGTCTCGGCGTGGACCACGGCGATGATCTTCGGGGAGGGGTGGGCCTCGAGCAGCCGCTGGGGATCGATGGTGCGACCCCACTGCTCCTCCACGGTGATCACGTCGGCCCCCAGCCGGTTGGCGAGATCCACCATTCGACCTCCGAACACGCCGTTCACACCGATGACCACGGGATCGCCGGGTTCCACGAAGTTGACGAAGGAGGCCTCCATCCCGGCCGAGCCGGTGCCACTGATCGGGAACGTCAGGACATTGGAGGTGCGCCAGACCCGACGGAGCATCTCGTTCACCTCATCGAGGAGGGCGAGGAAGTCGGGGTCGAGGTGCCCCAGCATGGGACGGGCCAGGGCCCGGGCCACCTCGGGGTAGGGGTTGCAGGGGCCGGGGCCCATGAGGATTCGGTCGGTGAGGGTCACGGACCCGAGACTAGTGAGCCCCGCCATCGGGGTGTTCCGCCCGCGGTGTTCACCCTCGTGCCCGTACCCCCGTACCCCCGTTCCCCCGTTCCCCCGGGCCACGGTCAGCCCGCCGGGCGTCTCAGAGAGCGGCCGCGGCCTCTATGAGGTCCTGGGGCCTGACCCCCTTGACGGCCTCGACCCCGAGGGTGGAGCCGTCGGCGAACTCCACGGTGATCGCGGTGGTGAGTCGGGCTTTATCTCCGGTGATCGAGGTGATGTGCGCGTGGGGCCACTCGGCGGCCAGGTCCTTGATCTTGCCCGACACGGTGCCCAGCTCGAACAGCAACCACCGGTTGTCGGTGAGGGCCAGCAGGGAGCTCTTGGCGAGGGGGAACGCCTCGGCCGCGGTTCCCGACCCGGGTTCCTCACCCTTTTTGGCGATGGCGGACCCGACGGCGGCTCCGACGAGGCCCCCCACCGCACCGAACGCCACGTTCTTCTTGAAGGTCCCGACGGGGTTGATGACCGTGGCGGCCAGGACCTCCTCCCCGGGATGGAGGAAACCGCCCCCCTGCTTGCGGACCTTCTTGGCGACGTCGACCATGATTGCTCTCCCGGGATGCTTCGGTTGTGAGTCCAGTCTCTCCTGTCGGTACCGGAACGTCGGACGATGAGGCCATCGCCGATCGGCCTGGGTGGTGCGGTTGCCGTCGTGGCGGGGCCAGCCGGGTGGTGCGGTTGCCGGTGTCGCGGGGTCGCCGGTGTCGCGGGGTCGGGCCGTCCTCAGCCTCCGGGCGGCACCCCGCGGGCGGCCAGACGGAAGGGGTCATCTCCGTCCGCGTCGAATGGCATCAGGGCGAACCGCCAGCGGTGGGGCACGGGCTCCACCCGGTGGACGTCGAGCACGCCGGGCCCGCAGGAGCCGTTGCCCAGGCCACCGTGACGGCCGTCGATGTGCAGCACCGGTCCCGGGGCGGGGACCATCTCGTGGCGGTGGCGGGCGCTCTCCACCGAGTCGTCGCTGTAGGGCCCGACGTTCAGATCCACCACCGACTCGGCCAGGATCATGACACCCAATCCCCGGGAGTCGGTCAGGGTCGCCCAGCGGGTGGCGGTGTGGTTGCCGCTCTCCTGGGGAACTATGTAGGGGTGGGGCTGGTCGACGATGGCTCCCCGGTGGTGGGCCACCGGGGCGGCACTCATCCGGTCCGGATAGGTCTCCCACGGACCCGGACCGAACCACGAGAGTTCGGTGACCGCGC
>JALSTE010000152.1 GCA_026983855.1 Acidimicrobiia bacterium | reverse complement strand
GATGCGGAACTGTCCGAATCCGGCCTCGGTGACCATCTCCCGGGCCTTCTCCGGATGGAGTCCCAGGGTTCCCAGACCATGACCGTCGTGGGTGGACATCGACGACTGCAGACACGACAGCACCGAGAACCCGTAGAAGAGGGCCAGCATGGGATTCCGCAGATCGCTCTCGAAGTCCCCGGTGGAGCGGATGTCCTTGATCAGCCAGGTCCCACCGGGCTTGAGAGCGGCGTGCACCGTCTTCATGGCCAGATCGGGTCGGGGCATGTCGTGCAGGCAGTCGAAGGTCAGGACCAGATCGAACTCGTCGGTCTCCTCGAGGTGTTCGGCCCCCGCCACCCGGAACTCGACATTGGTCAGGTTCTGCGAGGCCGCATTCTCACGGGCCACCTCGATGGCGCTGGGGGAGGGGTCGTAGCCGACGCAGCGGGCGGAGGGGAAGGCCCTGGCGATCGCGCAGAGGGCGACACCCCCGCCACAGCCGAGATCGGCCACCGAGCCCCCGGCCTCGAGTTTGTCGGTCACCCCCTCCAGAGCGGGCAGGATGCGGTCCGTCAGGGCCAGTTTCGAGAACGGGGCGGTCATGCGGGCCATGCCCGCCGCGGCCTTGGGGCCCTGCTGCTCGTAGGTGACGCCCACACCGGTGCGGAACGACTCGGCCAGGGCGTCGATCAGGGATTCGTCCAACCCACCGTGGAAGGCCCCGGCGGAGAAGGCCAGGGACGTCTCCTCGTCGGCCAGGACGGCTGACTGGACGGGATTCAGTTCGAACGTGCCGTCGGGGTGTCGGTCCAGGAGTCGGGCCGCGGCCTGGCCCAGCAACCATTCCCGCACGAACCTCTCGTGCAGACCGGTGGCCTCGGCCACCTGGTGGCTGGTCATGGGGCCGGACCCGCTCATGGCCCGGTAGATACCGAGACGGTCCCCCAGGTGGATGAGGACCGACACCACCTCACCCATTTTGTAGGTCCACACCTGGAAGCTGAACAGCTTCAGCTGATCCGGATCGATCGCCGTGCCCTCAGCGGCACCCGGGCCCGTCTCGGTATCCATGTTCTGACCCCCCTGGGCAGCTACCCGTCGCTCAGGGGATCAAGCTATACGCGTCAGCCCTCGGAGAGGCACTCGAGGGTGGCGTTGCCGATCAGGGCCGTCTGTTCATCGCTCAACTCTCCACTCTGCAGGGCCTTGGGATCGAGAGGTCCCAGATCCTCCCAGATCTTGTCCACGAAACAGGTGGCTTGGGCTTCGGTGAACAGACCCTGATCGATGAGTTCGTTCCTCAACTGTTCCTTGGTCGCCTCACCGTCGCCGCCGCCGCAGGCGGCCAGCAGAGATCCGAAGCCGATCAGCCCGGCCAGAGCGACACCGCGAAACGAAATAGCCATGATGTTGTTCTCCGTTGAATTCGCAACCCGACGGCTCCCGCCGGTTGGAGCCAAGACGCATGGACCCCCCAGGGGTTACAGCCCGAATTCTGGGCCCCGGTAGCGCTCGGGATCCCGGGATCCCGGGGAGGGCGGCGACGGACCGGTGGTGAGGGGATCGGGCCGGGGTCGACCAGGTCAGGGGTGGGGCCGGGACCGCTGGGAGAAGCCGCTGGTCGTGGGTCTCGGGGCCCGCACCGGGATCAGACGTAGGGCCAGGACCGGCGGGAGGAGCCCTTGGACCGGGAGCCCGGTGCCCCTCTCAACCAGGTCCGGCGCCAGGCCGAGGCGTTGGGCCCCCGCAGGGAGGGTGTCTCGCCCCGGTGGGCCCGGCGGCGGGCCGTCCACCAGTCCGAGGCGACCTCGTCGGCCAGTACCTCGACCGCCCTCTCCAGTTCGGCGGTGAACTCCCTGCGGTTCCCCTCGGGCGGGAACCACATGGGCTCGCCGAAGATCACCGTGGTGGAGCCGCGTCGGGGCCAGTTCCGACCCTTGTGCAGGATGTTCCCCGTGCCCTCGATGTAGACGGGGACGACCGGAACCGAGGCCTGGCGGGACAGGAAACCCACCCCGGGCTTGAAGCCCGAGGTCCACCCATCGGAGCTACGTCCCCCCTCGGGGAATATGACCATCGACCAGCCCCGGCGCAGCAACTCGATCGCCTTCTGGGTGCTGCGCCGGCTCAGCCGGGTGCGTTCTATGGGGATGGCGCCGATGAACAACGCCGAGAGGGCGCTGCTCAGGCGGTTGCCGAAGAAGTAGTCGGCGGCGGCGCCGATCACCAGCTCGTTGCGCCAGGGCTCGGGTATGGAGGTGATCAGCACCATGGTGTCGGCGTGGCTGTGGTGGTTGGAGGCGAAGATCGCCGGGCCCTCCAGCTCGGCCAGCCGATCGGTGCCCAGCACCAGGGGATCGGCGAAGTAGTCCACCACCGCCCGCCCGGCCGTCTCCACCGAGGCCCGCCGCACCAGCCGGGCCGGGGCCCTGCGGGCCCAGTCGGTGTCGTAGTTCGACCCCACGGGGGAGGGGAGGGGCCTGACGCCGCGGGGTGTGGGGGCGGAGCGCAGGGGAAACTGGGTGCGGGCCATCAGGCGGCGCGGCAGTCCCGACAGGATCCGGGCCCGGCGGTGGAGGTGCCGGACGGCCCGGCGGCGATTGGGGTCGGCCACGGTCACATCACCTCAGACCACATCGGCCATCAGGAGCGGAGGGTTGTGCAGGTGGGTGAGGCTGGGCTGGCGTCCAACCGTCTCCGACGCCATCTCCAGGGCGTCGGCCATGGTGGAGGCGGGACGGAAGCCCAGACGGCGCACGGCCCGGGTCTCCCCCCCGACGATGATGACCTGGCTCAGGTGGTCCCGGGCGTGGACGGTCCAGTACCACATGTAGAACGGATGGACCCCGTGGTAGGCGTAGCTGGTGCGGTAGAGGTGCCGGTACCACTCGTCCTCGGCGTAGCGCTTCTCGTACTTCCGTTCGATCTCGACGGGGTCGGTGGTGTCGGCCAGGACCTCCTCGAAGAAGTCGATGTAGCTCGGGTGGTGGACGGGGTGGAATTCCCAGGTGGTGGGGTGGGTCATGATCAGGACCCCTCCCTCCCGGACGGGGGGTCGGCCCCGGTACATGTTGAAGAAATAGCCCAGACCGAGGCAGGCGACCAGGATCGGGTTCATGATCGAGTTCACGTTGTAGGGGCAGATGTAGGGCAGTCCCATGGTGAGGATGTCGGTCTGTCCCTCCACCCGCACGGCCTGCTGGGCCATGACGTTGGCGGTGGTGACCTCGTGCACGGCCTCCACCTCCCCGGCCTGGATGGAGGTCAGTCCGTAGGGGGCCCTCATGGAGTGGAAGATCCGGCGGGCCAGGCGGCGGGGCATGTGATCCAGGGACTTCTTGGTGCCGATCAGCAGGGCCCGGTCCCGGGGCGACATCTCCCACTCGCGTTTCTGGAGAAAGCCGAAGGGGGAGGGGAAGGTGTCGGTGTTGAGGGTGGTCTCGATCTGGAACACGTTCAGGTGCCGGCCCACGAGGTGACCCTGTCTCCAGGTGCGGGTGTGGAGCTCACTGGCGGGACGGTCCATGAAGGAACGGGAGTGCTTCATGGTGTGGACGTTGTGATGGTGGCGCAGGCCGCGGTAGCCCGAGAGTCCCACGGCCACGCTCTTGTGGCCACCGTCCATCGACACCAGATTGATGTTCACGTAGACGACCAGGTCGCTCTCGGCGGCCCGCCGGGAGATCACCACCTCCTCTCCGTGATCAGTGGCACCCAGATCCACCAGACCGTCGGGGTCCTCGGCGTCGAAGTTGTAGAGCAGGCCGTGGGGAGCGAAGGCGTCGTACACCCGGTCGCCCACCGCGTGGCGCAGCTCCTCGGGGGTCATCCGGCGGTGGAGGGCCAGTGCGGCGATTATGTGCACGTCGTCGACACCCTTGGATGCGG
>JALSTE010000151.1 GCA_026983855.1 Acidimicrobiia bacterium | reverse complement strand
TGAGAGGGGGGTCAGAGCTCCTTGAGGGCCTTGAGGGTCTCCTCCAGGGCCGCCTTGGCGTCGGAGAAGAACATCAGGGTCTTGTCCTCGTAGAAGATGGGATTGTCGATCCCGGCGAAGCCCGGCGAGAGGCTCCTCTTGACCACGATCACCTGTCCGGCCCGGTCCACGTTCAGGATCGGCATGCCATATATGGGCGAGGAGGGATCGTCGCGGGCCGAGGTGTTGACCACGTCGTTGGCGCCGAGGATCAGGACCACGTCGGTGTGGGCGAACCGTGGGTCGGCCTGCTCGAGATCGAGGAGCTGTTCGTAGGGGACGTCGGCCTCGGCCAGCAGCACGTTCATGTGGCCCGGCATACGACCGGCGACGGGATGGATGGCGTACTGGACGTCGACGCCCTCCTCCTCGAGGGCGTCGGCCAGCTCCCGCAGGGCGTGCTGGGCCTGGGCCACCGCCAGTCCGTAGCCGGGGACGAAGATCACCGACTGGGCGTATCTCAGGGCGATGGCCACGTCCTCGGCGGTGGCCCTCTTCACCGGGCGTTCACCGATGGTGGAGTCGGTGGCCGTCGCCGCTCCCGATCCGAACCCGGCGAAGAGCACGTTGGCCAGGGAGCGGTTCATGGCCTCGGTCATCTGGACGGTGAGGATGAGCCCGGCGGCACCGACCAGGGCCCCGCCGATGATGAGCGGATTGCTCTCGATGGCGAATCCGGCGGCGGCGGCGGCCAGACCCGAGAACGAGTTCAGCAGGGAGATGACCACCGGCATGTCGGCCCCACCGATGGGGATGACGGCCAGGATGCCCATGAGCAGGGCGATACCACCCACGGTCCAGTAGGAGAGAGCTTCGGCCCGGACCCCGGCGCGGATGGCGATTCCCACCATCGCCGCCAGGAGCAGCCCGTTGGCGACGTTCTGTCCCGGGAACAGGAGGGGACGGCCCGGAAGAATCCCCTGGAGCTTGGCGAAGGCGACGAAGCTCCCGGTGAACGTGACGGCACCGATGATCAGCGAGGCCAGGAGAGCGACACTGGTCTCGGGGGGAATGGACCCCAGGTCCACCTCGACCACGGCCACCGCCGCCACCAGGGCCGATGCCAAACCACCGAAACCGTTGAAGGCCGCCACCATCTGGGGCATGGAGGTCATCTGGACCCTCACCGCGAACCACGCCCCCAGAGCGGTGCCGACGGCCAACCCGGCGCCGATCGTGACCCAGTTGACCACGTCCTCGGTCACCAGGGTGATGATGATGACCGCCAGCATCCCCAGGGCGGCTATGCGGTTACCCGATCGTGCCGTCCGCGGGCTTCCGAGCTGTTTCAGGCCGACGATGAATGCGACCGCCGCCGCCAGGTACAGGATCTCAACCATCGGAACCCGTCCGCCGGGCCGACCGGCTCTTGAACATCTCCAGCATCCGGTCGGTGACCAGGAATCCCCCCACCACGTTGATGGTGGCCGTGACCACGGCCAGGAACCCGAGCACCTGGGCCAGGCCCGATCGGCCCAGCCCGGCCGAGGTCAGGGCCCCGATGATCGTGATCCCCGAGATGGCGTTGGCCCCCGACATCAACGGCGTGTGGAGGGTGGGGGGCACCTTGCTGATCAGTTCCAGCCCCACGAATGAGGCCAGTACGAACACTGTTATCCCGACGACCAGTGGACTCATGACCGCTCCTCCGTCTCGGTCGCATCGGGCTCGGGGGTCCGTTGGTCCGTGGTCCCACCCGCTCCGGCTCCGTCGTCGGGGGTGGCGCCCATCGAGCGGCGGGTCACGGGGTGGGTGATCTCGCCGTCGTGGGTGATGCAGGCCCCGAACACGATCTCGTCGTCGAAGTCGCAGGCCAGCTCGGCGTTTCCGTCGGTGATGCGTCCGATGAACGCGGCCAGGTTCCGGGCGTACATCTGACTGGCGTCCATGGCCACTCGGCCGGCCAGATCGGTGGGACCCATGACCCTCACCCCCCGGTGGTCGACGACCTCGTCCCGGCGGGTCAGCTCGCAGTTGCCGCCGGTGCGACTGGCCATGTCGACGATGACCGAACCGGGGTTCATCCGTTCCACCATCTCCCGCGAGATCAGCAGCGGGGCCGGGCGTCCCGGGATCTGGGCCGTGGTGATGACGACGTCGGAGTCGGCAACCGCGTCAGCCAGGGCGGCCTGCTGGCGGCGCTGGGTGTTGTCGCTGACCTCCTTGGCATACCCCGAGGCGGCGGCCACCGACTCGTCGACCGGGGCGGCTATGAACCGGGCCCCGAGGCTCTCGATCTGCTCCCTGACCTGAGGTCTGATGTCGTAGGCCGACACCACGGCACCCAATCGGCGGGCGGTGGCGATGGCCTGCAGACCGGCCACCCCCGCTCCGAGCACCAGCACCTTGACCGGGGGGATCGTGCCCGCCGCGGTGATCATCATGGGGAAGATCCGCGGTGACTCCGCCGCCGCCAGCAGCACGGCCTGGTATCCGGCGGCGGAGGCCTGTGAGGACAGGGCGTCCATACCCTGGGCCAGGGTGGTGCGGGGGATGGCCTCCATGGCGAAGGCGGTGATCCGTCGCTCGATCAGGATCCTGATGAGGTCCTCCGAGGCGAAGGGGTCCAGGAGCCCCACCAGGGCCGCGTCGACGGGCACGCGGGATGCCCGCTCGGGTGTGGGAGGTCCCACGACCAGGACCAGCTCGGCCCCCTCCCAGGGGTCCGGACCGATCTCCGCTCCGGCCTCGGCGTAGTCGGCGTCGGGAAATCCCGCCCCCCGACCCAGGCCGGGTTCGACCACCACGCTGTGACCGCTGTCGATCAGACGCCGGACGACCGGGGGGGTCAGGGCCACCCGGTTCTCACCGACCTCTTCCCTCGGTACCGCTATGCGCACTGTCACCTGGTTTCGGCTGCCTGGCTCGGACTGGAGGGGATCCCCCGGTCGGGCCGGCCGCGGTCCGTTCCGGGATGACCTCCGCTCCAGACCATAGTCCCGGTGTCGAACCGCGAATTCCCACTGGTGGGGTGACGACTAGGGGAGGGGCGGGTCGCGGGGATCGTTCATCGGCCAGCCCACATCGGACGGGCCGTGCGCCCTCAGGTGCTCCAGGCGGCGATACGCCTCGTCCAGCCCGGGGATCTCGCCGGCCGGTGTCCACCAGTTGACGTTCATGGCCCGGGTGGGTTTCTCGAACCATTCCCGGCGGCGCCGAAAATAGCTGCCGTGGCCACTGCGGTACGCGTAGTGGCGGAGGGACTCCAGGTCCTCCCAGACGGTGTAGTTGACGATCACCAGGGGATCGTCGATGGCGTCGATGCTGACGTGGGAGGCGGAACGGCCCTCCTCGTCGGTCAGACGCCAGACGAAACCGGGGCTCACCTCGGCCAGTGCGTTCACCGGGTCGATGGCGGCCACGAACTCCGCCGTCTCGGCATGATCGAGGGGTCGCCGTAAGCGGGCCAGGTTCAGCTGGGCCAGATGGTGGTGCATCGGGGGGATCATATTGTGACGAGGTCCGTTGGATCGACGGACACCCTCGCGGGTGCGGTCGGGTGGGCGCTCGGTGTGGGTCACGTCGCGCGTCGGTGGGGTTGTGTCGGGAAGGTGGCCGGGTGGGTGTGGGGCCCGGAGGTTGTGAGCCCGAGGGGATGGCGGTCCGGGTCAGTCCCCGAGGGCCGAGGTCGGCAGGACCAGGGCGAAGCGGTCGGCCAGGGCCGCCAGGGCGGCCCGGTGAACGACATCGGCGGGAACGACGCCGGACCCCACCGCGGCCGGAAGGTCCCGGGTGGCGGAGGCGTCGGAGACCACGGTCGTGCTCAGCCCGAGGTCGAGGGCGGCCCGGGCCGTCGAGCTCAGGCACATGTGGGTCATGAAACCGCACAGGATCAGCT
>JALSTE010000150.1 GCA_026983855.1 Acidimicrobiia bacterium | reverse complement strand
GACATAGCGGGCGCTGGGGCGGATGATGTGATCCTCCGACGCCTGTTCGAGGATGTGAGCCGACCAGCCGATGGCCCGGCTGACGTCGAAGGTCGGGGTGAACATGGACCGGGGGACCCCGGCCAGCTCCAGGACCACCGAGGCCCAGTACTCCACGTTGGTGACGATCCGACGGTGCGGTCGCCACTCGGCCAGGGCGGCCAGGATCTCGGACTCGATTCCGGCGGCCAGCTCCACGAGTTCGCCCCCGAGACTCTCGGCCGCCTCCCGCAGCAGGACGCCCCGGGGGTCGGCGGCGCGGTAGACGGCGTGGCCGAACCCCATGATCCTCCGCCCCTTCTCAAGGCGACCCCTCACCCACTCACGGGCGTTCCGGGGGTCACCGATCTCCTCAATCATGGCCAGGGCCCGGCTCGGAGCCCCTCCGTGCAGGGGGCCCGACAGGGCACCTATGGCGGCCACCATGGAGCCGGCCATGTCGGCCCCGGTGCTGGCCACCACCCGGGCGGTGAACGTGGAGGCGTTGAAGCCATGGTCGACCGTGGCCACCAGGTACCGCTGCACGGCGTCGATGGCGGCTTCATCGGGTGCCGAGCCGACCAGCATCCTGAGGTAGTCAGCGGCGTGGGTCAGCCCGGGGTCCGCCTCCAGGGGGATCTCTCCGGTGGCCAGTCGGTGGTGCCGGGCCAGGATCGTCGGCACGACCGCCGCCAACCGGACGGCATCGGCCCGGCGCTGGGTGGGATCACGGTCCAGCAGGGGTCCCCTCCCCTCGGCCGCGGCCAGGGCCAGCAGCCCGGTTCGGAGGGAGTCGAGTGGACCCCCCGGACCGGTGGCGGCGGTGTCCACCACCGCGGCCACCGACCGGGGAATCCGCCTCATGGGCCCCGGATCAATCGCGGCGGCGTCAGGGGGCAGGGCCCCGTCTATCTGCAGGGTCCACACCTCCTCGAGCGTTCGGGTGCGGGCCAGGTGGGCGGCGTCGTGCCCGCGGTAGTGGAAACAGCCCTCCTCGCCCCTCACCGCCCCCAGTTCGGTGTCGGCCACGGCCACGCCCTTGAGTCCCGGTGGCGCCTTGAGCATCGGAGTCCTCCCCCTTCCGTCGTTCCCGGTTCCACAGGGAACCCTCAATGGTCAGCTTGCCTCCGGCCCCATATATTGACAACATTGATTAAGTCAACGTTGAATGATCAACACTGACTGGCCGATCTTGAGTAGCCAATCTCGAGTAGCCAATCTCGAGTAGCCAACCTTGGATGTCCGGTGAGCGGAGAGATGCGGCGACCGTGAAGTGGGGTCAGGGCTGATGGAAGGCAGGATCACCTCGGCCCAGGCCGCGGAACGGCTGGGGGTCAAGAGGGAGACGGTCTACGCCTACGTGAGCCGGGGGCTGCTGGGATCGGAGCGGGCCCTCGATGGCAAGACCTCCACCTTTGATCCCGTCGAGGTCGATCGTCTGCGCCGTCGACGGGCCAGGCGTCGTCCGGGCCGACTCGATGTGCCCATCGCCACCGCCGTCACCGACGTGTCCGACGGGCGGGTCGGCTACCGCGGCACACCGCTGGCCGAGATACTCGAGCGGGGAACCGGGTTCGAGGGCGTGGCCGCCCTGCTGTGGCGGGCCCCGGACAACGATGGGGCAGGGTGGGACCTGTCCCGGACCACGCGGTCCGCCGTTCGCCGGATGGCACGGGCCCTGCCCCCCGGGACCGACGGAGTCGCCCGGATCATGTCGGCGGTGGTGGTGGCGGGGGCGACCGATCCGTTCTCGGCGAACCTCTTGGGTTCGGGGGTGGCGGCCACCGGTCGGCTGTTGATCCTGGCGTCCGTGGAGTCGCTGGCGGTACCAGACGGCAGGCTCCACCCGGCCGGGGCGCCGGTGGCCCGCGCCCTGTGGTCGAGGTTGACCAGGGAATCCCCGTCTTCATGGCCCGTGTTGGACGCGGCGATGGTGCTGCTGGCCGACCACGGCCTGGCCACCTCGACCCTGGCCGCCCGTCTGGCCGCGTCCACCCGGGCCTCTCCGGCTGCCGTGGTCATGACCGCTCTCGGAGTGGTCTCGGGACCCCTGCACGGTGGGGCCTCGCGGCTGGTGCACCGAATGTTCTCCCTGGCCGACACCGAGGGTCCCCGCCGGGCGGTGCGGCAGGTCCTCACCGAGTCCACCCGGGTGCCGGGAGTGGGCCACCTCATCCACCTCTCGGGCGACCCGCGTTTCGACCCCCTCCTGTCGCGGGTGCTGGCCTCCGATCTCGACCCCGATCGGCTGGCCACGGTCGCGGCGGTGGTCGATCTCATAACCGGATCCGGCGCCGGCCCCCCGAATGTGGACCTCGCCCTGGGAGCCCTCACCTGGGCGGCCGGCATGGAGGCCGAGGCCGGGGAGATCGTGTTCGCGGTGGCCCGTATGGCCGGCTGGCTGGCCCACGCGGCGGAGGAGTACGACGGTACACCTCTGCGATTCCGGCCCCAGGGTCGCTACGTGGGCCCGTCCCCGGGTAATCCCTGAGGCGATCATGGCCGCCACGCCCGAGGTCGTCCATCAGGATCGGCGGGGCTGGCCCACCTCGTCGAGACGGTTGGTACCCCGGGCGGATTTCACGGAAGTGGCGGTGAAGGGGGTGTCCGGCAGGAGCTCGGGTCGGGGCCAGATCTTTCGCTATCGGCGGCACGTTTGAGGGGGGTGTCCGGCAGGAGCCCGGGTCCGTGACCGAAGGACACGGTCGACCACGAATCAACGGATAGGGCCGGATGGTTCACGTTGTCCCGCTCTCGACCTCGGGGCCCGGTCCCGGGCTGTGACTCGGTGAGGGGGTACTTCCCCGGTGGCGGGTCGCCGGTCCCGTCCCGAACGTTGGGATCCGAAACGGTGGCATCGTCCACCCCGACCGAAGGGTGGTGTGGGACCCGTGACCGCGGTTGCGCTAAGTTCTGGCTCTGATGGGCCGAATCCTCCGATACTTCCCGGATTATCGTTTTCCAACAGTGTTCCCGAAGGTATTGTCGAGTCCGTGCCTCTAAATCCACCATCCAAAGCCGAGAGCGGATCGGTTCCCAGAACACCATGAACAACGGCCGGCAGTCATCACCCACCCGGTTGGAGGCGACCCTCAACGCCATCCGACACGACATCATCGATGGGACCCTCGAACCGGGGTCGCGCCTGCGGATCGAGCGGTTGCGGGAGCGGTACGGGGTGGGGTCCTCCACCATCAGGGAGGCCCTGTCGCTGCTGCTCTCCGATGCCCTGGTGACCTCCGAGGGTCAGAAGGGGTTCACCGTCTCGCCCATCTCCCTGGAGGACCTGGAGGACCTGAGTCGGGTCCGGATCCTCCTTGAGGCCGAGGCCCTGACCGACTCCATCGAGAACGGCACCGACGAGTGGGAGGCGGGGATCGTGGCCGCGTACCACAGGCTCTCCAAGGTTCAGGAGAGGGTGGACCGCCACGAGGAGGGGGCCCTCGAGGAGTGGGAACTGCGCAATCGTGAGTTCCACCAGGCTCTCACCGCCTGCTGCGGCTCCAGCTGGATCACCTACATGCTGGACGTGCTCAACCGCCACTCGGAGCGCTATCGGCGCATCGCCCTGGTGGACGAGACGAAGCCCCGGCGGGTGGATGACGAACACCGGGCCCTCATGGAGGCGGCCCTGGATCGCGACGCCGAGTTGATCCGCAAGATCTCCGCCGACCACATCCAGAAGACGGTTGACGTCCTGGCCGCCATCCATGCCGCCCAGGGACTCGGGAAGTCAACCTCCGATGGCGAGGACTGACCCCGGACACCGATCCGCGCTCAGCGGTTGACGTCGGCGGGAGTCGTCGGACCGGGACCCGGCGATGGGGCCGCGGGTCTGACCCTGTCCTCCGGTTCCGGTCCAGTTCC
>JALSTE010000149.1 GCA_026983855.1 Acidimicrobiia bacterium | reverse complement strand
CATCGACGACAGCGGCGCCCGCATCGACGACGGAGGCCCCGGCGGCCACCACCGAGGCCCCGGCGGCCACCACCGAGGCCCCCACGACCACCAGCGCCGAGGACGCCATGAAGGCGGACTGGCCCGACAAGATCGTCTTCGGGTTCGTACCCTCCCAGGAGCAGGAGACCCTCCAGGACGACATCCAGCCCTTCATCGACGTGCTGGAGAACGCCCTGGGAATCAAGGTCGAGGGCATAGTCACCACCGACTACACCGGTCTGGTGACCGCCATGGGTACCGGACAGGCCGACCTGGGGGCGTTCGGCCCCTTCGGTTTCGTCCTGGCCACCCAGCAGTTCGACAACATCGAGCCGCTGATCCAGTCGATCCGATTCGGCAGCGCCACCTACCACGGACAGTGGATGACCAACAACCCCGATATCTGCACCGAGCCCCCGGCCATGGGGACGGCGCTGATGAACAAGGACGGTCAGGTGGTCCAGGTAGACGCCCTCGACGCCGTCGCCCTCCAGGTCGGCATCAAGTTCGGTGACAACGGCAAGGAGTTCGGCGACACCACCGATGACGGCACCGAGATCACACCGGGCTACAGCTGCATCGGCGACCTCTCCAAGGTGGCGGGCAAGACCGTCGCCTTCACCAGTGAGAGCTCGACCTCGGGATACCTGTTCCCCTCCCTGCAGTTGCTGAACCTGGGTATCGATCCCACCTCCGACATCAACCCGGTGTTCGCCGGAGGTCACGACTCCTCGGTGACCGCCGTGTACAACGGCGACGCCGAGATCGGGCTGTCCTTCGACGACGCCCGTCGCACCATCCGCAAGACGAACCCCGACGTGGGTGAGAAGGACATCGTGTTCTGGATCACCGAGGAGATCCCCAACGACGTGGTGGCCGTCAACGCCGACCTACCCGATTCGTTGAAGGAGGCCATCTTCACCGCGGTCTCGGACTACCTCGACACCGACACCGGCCAGGAGGTCTTCGACTCCATCTACGGCTGGACCGGTATCCGCCGGGCCGAGCCCAGCGACTTCGACGTGGTCCGCGAGGCGGCCGAGAAGCTCGGCATCACCGAGCCCCTCTAGGCGTATTGCCATCAACCTGGGACACCCCGGGGTTGGGATCGCGCCGAGCCGGTCCCTTCCCCGGGGGCGTCCCCTTGGGGCGGGGCCCGACGCCGCCGGGGAGATCAGATGATCGAGTTCAAGAATGTCTCGGTCACCTACCGGGGCGGAGTCAAGGCCCTGAAGAACCTGACCGTCACCATTGAGGACGGCGAGTTCGTGGTGATCGTGGGGCTCTCCGGAGCCGGAAAGTCCACCATGCTGCGGGCCATGAACGGCCTGGTCAAGGCCACCGAGGGATCGATCCTGGTGAACGGGACCGAGGTGGTGGGGGCCAAGGGGCGGCGCCTGCGCGAGGTCCGCAAGCAGATCGGTATGATCTTCCAGACGTTCAACCTGGCCACCCGCACCACGGTCCTGAACAACGTGCTGATGGGACGACTGGCCCACGTGCCGGCCTGGCGCTCCACCCTGGGTCTGTGGCCGGCGGAGGACAAGGAGAGGGCCTTCCTGGCCCTCGACCGGGTCGGCATCCTGGAGAAGGCCTATGTGAGGGCCTCGGACCTCTCCGGTGGCCAGCAGCAGAGGGTGGGCATAGCCCGGGCCCTGGCCCAGGACCCGGCGGTGGTCCTGGCCGACGAACCGGTGGCCGCCCTGGACCCGGTCACCTCCCACCAGGTGATGGGCGATCTGCAGACCATCAACGAGGACCTCGGCATCACCACCCTGGTGAACCTGCACTTCCTGGATCTGGCCCGCACCTACGGGAGGCGGATCATCGGGCTGAGGGCCGGTGAACTGGTGTTCGACGGTCCCATCGAGGAGGTGGACGACGAGACCTTCCGGGAGATATACGGAAGGGCCGTGACCCCCGACGACCTGCTCCACGAGGGGGCGGAGGTCGAGTGACCACGACCGAAGGCCCGAGGCCCGGGGATCGGGAGATCGTTCCCCCCCGCAAACCGCCACGGCCGTGGTGGTACTGGGCGGTGGCGGCGGCGGTGATCGCCTTCACCGTCTACTCCGGGCGCAGAGTCGGGTTCTCCCTCACCAGTCTCAAGGACCTCCCCTCCAACCCACTGTGGGAAAAGTTCTGGCCCCCCGAGTGGGACTGGGTCTTCGCCAACGCCATCGACCCCCTCATCGAGACCTTCCAGATCGCTATCCTCGCCACCCTCGTGGGCTGTCTTCTGGCCCTGCCGGTCTCCTTCGCCATGTCCCGGCTGACCAGCCACAACACCTACACCTACTTCGGGTCCAAGGCGATCATGAACCTGATCCGGACCATCCCCGACCTGTTCTGGGCCAAGTTGTTCGTGACGGCCATCGGGATCGGGGCCTTCGCCGGGACCCTGGGTCTGATCATCTTCTCGTTGTCGGTGATGGTGAAGTTGTTCAGCGAGACGATCGACGCCGCCGACCCCGGGCCGCTGGAGGCGGCGGAGGCCGCCGGGGGGACCCACATCGCCTCGGTGAAGGTCGGTGTGCTGCCCGAGGTGCTTCCCAACTACGTGGCCTACGCCCTGTACGTGTTCGAGTTGAACATAAGGGCGTCGGTGGTCCTGGGTCTGGTCGGGGCCGGAGGGGTGGGTCGGGTGCTGGAGGCCCAGAGGCAGTTCTTCCAGTTCGATCGGATCATGGGGATCGTGATCCTGCTGTTCGTGGTGGTGTTCACCCTCGAGCAGATCAGCGTGGCCATCCGCAGGAGGCTGGTGTGACCGCGCCCACTGAGGCTGAGGTGGCCATCCGCAGGAGGCTGGTGTGACCGCGCCCACCGAGGCCGAGGTGGCCGTGGTCCGGCCGAGGATGGCCCGATCCAAACTGGTCTTCCGCTACGGGGTCACCGCGGTGATCATCATCGGTGCGGTCTGGTCGTTCACCAGCCTGGACATCTCCGTGGAGCGGCTGCGTACCGCGCCCGGGGACATCTGGAAGATCCTCCGCCTGACCGTTCCCCCCGACATGGAGGGGGACTTCGTGTCCCGGGTGTTCGGCAAGGTCCTCGAGTCGGTCTACATCGCCTGGGTCGGCACCATGATCGCCGCCCTGATCTCGCTGCCCCTGGCCTTCATGGGGGCCGAGAACACCGCGCCCCGGTGGATGCAGCTACCGATCCGACAGCTGTTCAACGTGATCAGATCGTTCCCGGAGTTGATCCTGGCCGTCCTCCTGCTCCCGATAACCGGACTGGGGGCGTGGACGGGAACCCTCGCCATCGGACTGCACTCGGTGGGGACCCTGGGCAAGTTGTCGACCGAGGCCATCGAGAGCATCGACTTCGGTCCGGCCGAGGCGGCCCAGGCCGCCGGTGGCAACCGGCTGGAGGCCATCCGCTGGGGGGTGTTGCCCCAGGTCCTGCCCACGATCGTGGCCTACTGGCTGTTCCGCTTCGAGATCAACGTGAGGGCGTCGGCGGTCATGGGGGTCATCGGGGCCGGCGGTGTCGGCTCGGAGTTGATCAATCAGCTCAACTTCCGTCAGTTCGACAAGGCCGGCACGGTTCTGCTGTTCACCATCCTGGTGGTGCTGTTCATCGACACCTCCTCGGCGGCGGTGCGGCGGCGGATCATCCTGGGTGGGGGAACGTCGGAATCGGCCAACACCGAGGTGTTCAGGGACCTCTCGGGGCTCACCGGTCCCGGCCTGACCTGAGGGGATCGACCGGCCGTTCTAGCCTGGGGAGGACCGGTGCGGTACCTTCCGCCAGCGTGACCTCCACCCGCACCCTCTCCGAGGCCGACTCGGCCCACCTGCTGGCCCGCTACGGGGTGCCCGTCGCCCCCGAGGTGGTGACCCCCGGCCCCGAGGAGGCGTCCGC
>JALSTE010000148.1 GCA_026983855.1 Acidimicrobiia bacterium | reverse complement strand
ATCCCCACCACCGCCACCTCGGCCACTCCCGGATGGGACCTGAGGGCATCCTCCACCTCGCGGGGATAGACGTTGTAACCCCCGGTGATTATGAGTTCCCGGGCCCGGCCCACGAGGGTCAGGTACCCGTCAGGGTCGAACCGTCCCACGTCGCCGGTCCGGAACCAACCGGACTCGAACGCCACGGCGTCGGCGTCGGGCCTCCCCCAGTAGCCGCCGAACACGTTGGGGCCCCGGACCAGAACCTCTCCGGTTCCCTCCTCGAGTCTCAGATCGACTCCGGGGAGGGCCATCCCGACGCTCCCCGGCCGGCGCTCGCCGTCCACCGGGTTGGACGCCAGCATGATGGTCTCGGTCATCCCGTAGCGCTCAACCACCCCCTGACCGGTGAGTTCGCGGATCCGGTCGTGCATGGCCGCCGGCAGGGGCGCCGAACCCGACACGCAGAGACGCAACCCTCCCAGGAGGCCGACCCGGGGGGACTCGACCAGTCGGTTGTACATGGTGGGCACCCCGAAGAACATGGTCGCCTCGTGGGCGGCCACCGCGTCCAGCACGGCCTCGGGGTCGAAGCGGGGCAGCAGCACCGCCGAGGCCCCCGCCGCCAGGGTTCCGTGGAGGCCCACGCCCAGCCCGTGCATGTGGAACAGCGGCAGGGCCAGGATCAGCCGGTCCCCGGGGGACCACCGCCAGGCCACCCGCAGTGAGTTGACCCCCGCCAGCAGGTTTCCGTGGCTGAGGACCGCCCCCTTGGGCCTTCCCGTCGTTCCCGACGTGTAGCCGATGAGGGCCGGATCGCCGGGACCCACGCGGTCCAGGTCGATCGCCGGGCCATCGGGGTCCCCTCCCAGATCAAGGGGTTCCACCCGGAGCGAGGGGTCGACGGCCCCAAGTCGGGAGACGGCCCCGGAGTCGTCGGTGAGGGCGACGACCGGCTCGGCGTCACCTATCAGGTGGGTGAGTTCGCCGTGGCGGTAGGCGGGGTTCGTGGGCACCACCACCGCCCCCAGTCGCAGACACGCCACATGGGACGTGACCAGCTCGACCCCGGCGGTTCCCCCCAACAGCACCCGGTCGCCCGCCGAGACCCCCAGGGCCGCCAGACGGCGGGCCTTGGCGGCCGACTCCCCGGCCAGGACCTCTCCGGTGATCCACCCACGTTCCGGGTCGTGGAGAACCTCCCTCCGGGGATACCGGGTCCAGAGATCGACCCAGCGGTGTACGAGGGTCACCCCCTCCCCCAGGTCCAGATCCCGGACCTCGAGCCCCTCGGGCAGGTGCACCGACCATGGTGGCTCGGGAAGACTCGGAGCGGTCAAGCTGTCCCTCCTGGCGGGGCGAACGCCGAGGCCGGACCGTGGAGGGTCCGGCCTCGGGGCAATCTGTACCCCCAACGGGATTTGAACCCGTGCCGCCACCTTGAGAGGGTGGTGTCCTAGGCCGCTAGACGATGGGGGCCTGACGTCGATCTCGTGGACATCGAATTCGACGCGAGTCGTGAGCATACAGACACCACGGCCCCGACGAAAGTCATTCCCTCCCTTGCACGTCGGGTCCCCGACGGAACCACCGATCCTGATCCCGGCATCTGCCGGTCGCGTGTCTAGGGACCCCGCGGCCACCAGTCGGTGTCGGGGTGTTCCCCGTACCAGGCGAACCAGAACGACTGTCCCGACAGCAGACGTTCCCTGGCGTTTCCCTCCACTCGGTAGAACTCCACCCCGGCGGGAGTCGGCTCGGCCACGACCTCGGAGCCGTCCAATTCGAAGGTCTGGGCGCCCTGGGCGATCAGGGACGACACCTCCACCGCCAGGGCGTCCCGTCCCAGGGACAGTGTCGCCACCTCGGTCTTGAGGGGGAACACGTCGGGGGTGTCCAGGACCGGGAACCACACGGCGTCGTCCTCGTAGTAGGACCGGTAGGCCTCCCCCGGGGTGTAGTCGTAGTTCGGCCCCCCGGGCACCACCCCGGGAATGGTCACCACCTCCGAATCGGGGTGTTCGGCCAGCCAGTCGGACCAGGTCGTGGTCACCACCGGGTGACCGTCGAGCACCGTTCCCGCCAGGGGCCCGGCGAAGGCCCGTCCGGTGAGTTGCCGCCAGAGGGTGGACGTCTCGTCGTCGACCATCACCTTGTTGGAGTTCAGCAGCAGCCCTGAGGTCCGGAATGTGAGCACCGTGTCCCCGATCCTCCGCTCGTAGGCGGTCGCCGTTCGGCACAGGGTGCAGTAGGCCAGACCCACGGGGCGGCCGTTGACGGTGTCGTTCACCAGCTCATGGCGGGCCATCACCCGGAGGGGGTAGGCGATCTCCAGGTCGCCGAAGTCCGCCCCCAGGACCAGCTCGTCGGGCTCCAGGAAGTCCACCTCGGTGGCCACCACCCGCTCGGGGTCGTTCAGCTCGGGAATGCCACCCTTGACGACCCCTCCCCACTGCAATTGCACCACCGTCTGAAGGTCCGGCACCTCCGCCAGCAGGGGCTCGAACGCCGGATCGACCGAGCCGTAGAGGGATTCCTTCCATTCCCGGTACCGATCCCCCGGATCGGGGGTGTTGGTGAATATCCACGAGCCGTAGGACAGGTAGTCCCCCCGACCGGAGTCACCCCGGGGTTCACCGGTGACCGCCTCGAGGGCCACCCTCACGTCCAGGGTCAGGTTCTCGTCGGTGCTGAACCTCAGCAGGTCCAACAGGTAGGGAGCCCAGCGGGGATCCCCCGACCGGCCCATGTCGACGGCCAGGAGGCTGGCCCCGACGGCGCTGGGTTGGTCCAGGAAGTCGGCGAGACGGCTCTCGACGTCCACCGACCCGGTACCCGGAAACGAACCTGGATCCGCGCTGTCCGAACCGGGGGGAACCGTGGAGGTCGGATCCGGGGAGGCCGCCTGACCGTCACCCGTTGTCCTCGAGCCGCAGGCGCTCAGCAGCAACAGAGCCGCCAGGGCCGCCGCACCGAGTCGAAGTCCGCTCCTCATGTCATCACAACCCCCGGCGGAGGCGACGGGTTCCCGAACGGGCAGAAATCGGGGACCTCGAAAAAGGGTTCCCGAACGCGTGGAAACCGGGGACCGAGGTCCCCGGTTTCCACGGAACTCAGAGGTCGGTTGACCGTCAGCCCTGGAAGTGGCCCAGCTGGCCCTCCACGCTGATCAGATCCGATGCGGGGACCAGCGTGCCGACGCCGTCGGCGTCGAGCTGGTACTCGTCCACCCGACCGGCCTCGACCAGGTAGGCGTCATTGGCCCCGTCGCTCACCAGAACCGAACCATCGAGGTAGTAGGGGTCCTCATAGTCCATGTTCCACATGGCGGTCTGGAAGTTCACCCGGTTCAGACCACCCGGCATCTCCGCCGCGTTCCTCATGGCCTCGACCCAGATGGTCGCGTAGAGGAAAGCCAGGGCGGCGGTTCCGGAGAACGGATCCAGACCGGCGTCCTGGAGGATCTGGACCCCCTGCTGGACCGCCGGATCATCGGCGAAGGCGGGGTCGGTGTTGTTCTTGGCGACCGACACCACCCTGATGCCCACACCGGCGGGATCCACCGGCTTGAAGAACGCCGCCAGGTTCGAGCACGTCGAGGAGACGAACTTGATCTTGGGATCCCAGTCGCTCTGATCTATGGCCACCATGGCCTGGGGGCAGAACTTCGAGGTGGAACCCAGCACGAAGGCGTCGGCCCCCGAGGCGGCCATGGTCGTCATCTCACTGGTGATGTCAGGGGCGCCCGGCTCGTGCACCTCGGAGACCACCAGGTCGATGAGGCCGTCCGCCGCGCACTTCTCCATGGCCGGGCGGTAGGCCAGACCGAAGTCGTTGTTCATGAACAGGGCGGCGACGGTGGCGCCCTCACCCAGCTCGTCCACGATGTTCTGACACCAGATGCTGGACTCGGTG
>JALSTE010000147.1 GCA_026983855.1 Acidimicrobiia bacterium | reverse complement strand
CCTACCGCCTGACCCGGTGAATCGGCCGAGAGGAGCAGCTCAGGGGGTGATCAACAGCTTGTGGGTGCCCGGGGTCCGCTCGGAGAAGGCCCGGGCGGCGTCGGGAAACTCGTCCAGGCTCACCCGGTGGGAGATCACCTCGGTGGGGTCCAGCAGGCCGCCCTCGATGGCCTGGCGGGCCCGGGGCAGGCCCATGGCGGCATTGGCGAAGCCGTTGAGCCGAAGTTGCAGGTTCTTGAAGAACAGGTCGAACAGCGAGGTGGGGTGGTCCTGCTCGAGGTACACACCGCCCCCGGAGATGATTCCGCCGGGTCGGGTGATGGCGGCCGCCAGGGACAGGGCCGGACCCCTACCCACGAACTCCACGACGGTGTCGACACCGCGGCCACCGGTGGCGTCCATGACCGCCTCGACCGTGTTCTCGTCGTTGTCGAGCGGGGTGGCGCCCAGTTCGGCGGCGGCCTGACGCCGGTACTCCACCGGATCGATGGCCAGGACCCGTGCCGCCGGACTGTGGTTCAGCAGACGCTGGGCCAGCAGCCCGGTGGGACCGCAGCCGATGAGGGCCACCGTGTCCCCGGCCCGAACGTCGGCGGCGTCCACCGCGATGACGGCGGCCGGAAGGTTGCACGACAGGAAGATGGCGGCCTCATCGCTGATCGAATCGGGGACGTGGACCAGGTGCCCGTCGGCCAGGGGGACGCGCACCATCTCGGCCTGACTCCCGCCCAGATCACCGAAGGCCACCCCGAAGCCGTAGATGGCCTTGCCGGAGGTCTCACAGTGGGCGGTCTGTCCCTGCTCGCAGGCCACGCACTTGCCGCAGCTCACCGAGTAGGGGAACGTGACCCGGTCACCCACCTTGAATCGGGAGACCTGGGGCCCGACCTCCACCACCCGGGCGCAGATCTCGTGGCCCAGGGTGGTGCGGCCGGGGGCGACCATCTCCTCGACCTCACCCTGGTACAGGTACAGGTCGGATCCGCACATGGAGGCGGTGATGGTCTCCACGATCACGTCGGTGGGTTCCTCGATGCGAGGATCGTCCACCTCCTGGATACGGATGTCCTTCGGCCCGTGGTAAACGGCGGCACGCATGAATCCCCCCTGTCCCCGATCTGGTGTTGTCGCGGTCCCGATGTTGTGTGGATCTCCCCCCGGGCCCGGCGAGGTGCCGGTTCACCCGGGGCGGCCCACTCTAGACATCAGATTCTCACCCGATCAATAGATCAAGCGGGGAAATATCGATATTTCATCTGATCAGCAGATATGCGCGTACAATCTCCGGACCTGAGCCTGGGGCCGTTCCGGGGTCAGGGCCGCTCGCCGAACTCGGGGCGTTCGGTGCGGGTGCGCTTGAGCTCCCAGAAGCCCTCTATGTTCATCATGGTCTGCAGGGCGTCCCACAGGGCCAGGGAATCCTCGGTGGGGGGGACCCGGGTGATGACCGGACCGAAGTAGCCCTGACGCACCCCCCTGCGGTCGTCGAAGGCGATGATCGGGGTGCCGACGTCATCCCCGCAGAGGTCCAGGCCGACGTCCATGCGCTTGCGGATCTCGGAGTCCCAGCTCTCGTCGTCGAAGGCCGCGGCGTGGGAGGGGTCCAGGTCCACCGCCTCGAGGGCCTCGGCGGGGGTGAAGTCGCGACTCTGGTCGTGGTGGATGCGGCGTCCGTACTCCCAGTACAGGTCGAAGACGGCGTCGTCGCCCTCGGCCGCCCTCACCGACTCCATCACCCTCAGCAGCTTGTGGGTGAACAGGGCCGCCTCGTGGTAATCCGAACCCTCCTCGGGCTCGTTCTTGAACAGCAGGCTGATCGGCTGCCAGGTGATCCGCAGATCACGGGCGGGCTTCACCTCGTCGACGACCCAACGGGCCGTCACCCAGCACCACGGTCATATGGGGTCGACCCAGAACTCCAGATCCATCGCTCGTATCTCCCCTCGGGGTCCCGGTCCGACACCGGGGCACGACAGGGTGAAACGCAACGGGACCCCCACTATTCCCCTGCTCCCCGCCGGGGCCCGCTCCCGTCCCCGTCGGGGTGGGTCGGATGTGGCGTTGCACTAGCGTGGGAGCGGAGGTGGGGGAGGGGACCGATGCTCTACACCGACACCACCATCCTGACCATGAACCCCCGTAGGGAGATCATCACCGAGGGGGCGCTGCTGGTCCGCGGTGACCGCATCGAGGCGGTGGGCAAGGCGGCCGAGCTGCGGGAGGCCCATCCCGCCGAGCCGGTGACCGGTCTGGGGGGAGGGATAACCCTCCCGGGGCTGATCGACACCCACGTCCACACCGCCCAGTGCATGCTGCGGGGGGTCAGCGAGGCCACCCCACCACCGGACTTCCGCACCTGGCTCTTCGGTCGGATCTTCTCCCTGCAGGGCGCCTACACCCACTCCGACGGGCTGGCCAGCGCCTCACTGTGCGTCCTGGAGATGCTGAAGTCGGGCACCACCGGGTTCGTGGAGTGTCTCCTGGCGGAGAACTACGGGCTGGACGGGATAGCGCAGATGTGCCTCGACTCGGGCATCAGGGCCGCCCTGGGGAACCTGGTGATGGACGTCTCACCGGAGGACCGCGACGAGATGGGCTGGCCGGTGGAGATGTGGCAGACCCGGCAGTCGGGCATCGACCTCACCGTGGAGGGACACCGACGCTGGACCGACGGTGACCACCTGCAGATCTGGTTCGGGTGCCGGTCCATGGAGCCGGTGAACAATCCCACCCTGTTCGAGGAGGTGTCGTCCCTCGCCGCCGAGCACGACATCGGCATCACCATCCACCTCTCCGAGCTGCCCCACGACAACGAGTACGCCCGCAGCCTCGGGTACCGCAGTCACATGGCCATGGCCCACGAACTGGGCCTGCTGGGCCCCCGCACGGTTCTGGCCCACTGCACCGTGGCCGACGACGCCGACATCGAACTGCTGGCCGCCACCGGCACCACCGTGTCCCACTGCCCGGCCAACAACTCCTCCAGCGGCTGGGGTCCCACCCGGGTGCGGGACATGCTGGCGGCGGGGGTGAACGTCACCCTGGGCTGTGACAGCACCCCCTCCAACGCCAACATGGACCTACTGCGGGACCTTCGGGTGGCGGCCCACGTGGCCCGGATGCACGACCACACCCGGCTGGCCCTGAGTCCCGAGGAGATCCTGGAGATGGCCACCCTCAACGGGGCCCGGGCCCTGGGACTGGGTGACGACCTGGGTTCGCTGGAGCCCGGGAAGCTGGCCGACTTCATCGTGATCGACACCGACGCCCCCCACCTGCAACCCATCTGGAGCCCGGCGGCGACGGTGGTCTTCGCCGCCCAGGGATCCGATGTGGACACCGTGGTCATCGGCGGCAGGGAGATCGTGAGGGGTGGTGAGGTCCTGACCATGGACTCCGAGGCCATCGTCGCCGACATCCGCGACCGCAAACCGCGGGTCGAGGCCCGCTCGGGGGTCACCGGCATCGACCCGCCCTGGCCCCTGATCTGAATCTCGATGGCTGTCCACCGCACCGTGTTCGTGACCGACCGACCCCGGATCCACCGGGAACTGGCCCGGGCGGCGGCACCCCCGGAACTGGCCGTCGAGATGCTGGTGTCGCCCGATCGGACGGCGCTGGTCCGGGCCCTGGCGGGGGCGGAGTTCCTGATATCGGAACGATCCGGGGTCATCGACGCCGAGGTGATCGCCGCCGGTTCGGAGCTCCGTCTGATCCAGCGACTGGGATCGCGGGTCCACGACATCGACCTCACCGCCGCCCGGGAGGCGGGGACCGCGGTGTGCACCTGGCCCCTGGCCCAGTCCTCGATGGTGGCCGAGCACACCATGACCCTGATCCTGGCCCTGGCGAAACGGTTGCGGGAGTCCATGGCGGTCATGGTCGGGGACGTCGAGGGGGA
>JALSTE010000146.1 GCA_026983855.1 Acidimicrobiia bacterium | reverse complement strand
GGGGAGACGCTCACGGTCGGAGCTGGTGGGCCCGGTGGGGTTCGAACCCACGACCGAGCGATTATGAGTCGCCTGCTCTGACCACTGAGCTACGGGCCCCTGGGCTATCGCCTGGCTCCGGGGGTGGGGCTCGAACCCACGACACAGCGGTTAACAGCCGCTTGCTCTGCCAACTGAGCTACCCCGGAATGACAAGGAGACAGACTACCAGCGCTCGACACCCACCCCGCGCCCATTCGGCACCGCCACACCGACTCCGACCCGCCCGTCACTCCCCCTCCAGGTACTCCTTGAGTCGGGCCGATTTCTGGGGGTGGCGGAGTTTGGCCAGGGTCTTGGCCTCGATCTGCCTCACCCGCTCCCGGGTGACCCCGAACTCCCGGCCCACGTCCTCCAGCGTCTGGGCGGGGGTTCCGTTCAGCCCGAACCGGCGGATGACGATGTCCCTCTCGCGTTCGTTGAGTTGACCCAGAACGGCGTGCAGTTCACCGCTGAGAAAGCTCCGGGTCACGGCGTCGATGGGGGCAATGGCGTGCTCATCCTCGATGAAGTCGCCCAGGCTGGCGTCGTCCTCCTCACCCCGGGGGGTGTCCAGCGACACCGGATCGAGGGCCATTCGCAGCAGATCGGTCACCTTGTCCACCTCGAGGTCGGCGGCCCGGGCCACCTCCTCGACCGTCGGCTCACGGCCCATCTGCTGCACCAGTCCCCGCTGGACCCGGCGAACCCGGTTGAGGAGGTCGACCATGTGGGCCGGAAGACGGATGGTCCGGGCCTGATCGGCTATGGCCCGGGTGATCGCCTGACGAATCCACCACGTGGCGTAGGTGGAGAACTTGAACCCCCGCTTGTGGTCGAATCTCTCCGCCGCCTTCATCAGGCCCATGTTTCCCTCCTGGACCAGGTCCATGAGGGGCAGGCCCCGACCCGAATAGCGCTTGGCGATGGACACCACCAGCCTCAGGTTGGCCCGGCACAGATGATCGAAGGCCTCGTCGCCATCGGCCACCGCCCGTTGGAGTCTCCTCTTCTGCCCGGAGGTGGCGATGGGGCAGGCATCGGGGACGTCCAGCTCCGCCAGCAGTGAGCGGGCCACGGCCCGCTGCTCGATCCGGCGGGCCAGCTCCACCTCCTCGGCCGCGGTGAGCAGCGGCACCTGGCCGATCTCGCCCAGGTACTGGCGCACGGAGTCAGGAGTTCCCCCCAGTGAGGGACGGGCGGCGCGGCGGGCCCGGCGGCGGGCGAGAATGGTCTCGGTCACCGTACCCTCCCCTCAGGCCGGCATCTCGACGGTGTCCGGCTGGTTCTCCCTGAGCCACGCTAGCAACGCGTCCACCGCCGCCGGCCTCGTGTCCGAATCGGCCAGCTCCTCGGTCCGCAACTGCAGCCACGACAGATGGGGCGCCAGGCGGGTGAACTGCTCCCGATCGCGGCGGGCCTCCGCCGCCAGGGAGGTCCGGGCCGCGGTGGCGGCGGCCGCGACCACCCGACCCAGAACATCGATGGGATCGGGGCCCGCGTCGGGTTCCTCCACGGCCAGACGCCGCAGGAGGCTCGACCCGGAGGGGCCGACCTCGTCGATCCGGTGGTACCAGTCGGGTCCCGAACTCACCAACTCATAGCATCGACGCAGAACCGGGGTCCTGAAGAGGAAGGGCTCGATGCGTCCCTCGAGGACCTCGGGATGGGCCAGGTGGGCCCGCAGCAGTTCCAGCTCCCGGGGGTCGGGGACCATGGCGGCGGTCTCGGTGGGTTCGGGGGAACGGTCCTCCCATCCCGGTACGTAACCGGGATCGGAATTGGGTACCGCCCGCTCCCGGGTCCCCACGCTGTCGGCGAGGGCCCGCAGCCGGGAGGGTTCCACCCGGCAGCGATCGGCCACGTCCATGAGGTACTGATCCCTCACCAACACGTCGGGATGTTCCGCTATGAGATCCAGGGCCTTCTGGGCGGCCCGGGCCCGACCCTCCACCGTCTCGAGGCGCTCCCCCGCCATCACCCGGTCTATGCGGTAACGGAGAAATGGAACCGCCTGTTCCACCGCCTCCCTCAACCGCGGCCGCGTGCTCTCGTCCCGGGCCAGCTCGCCGGGGTCGGCCCCCTCGGGGAGATCGGCCACCAGCACCTCGATCTCGTACTTCTTCTCCCATTCGTAGAAGCGGTCGGCGGCCGCCCGTCCGGCCCCGTCGGCGTCGAAGGACAGCACCAGACGGTTCACGAACCGCTTCATGAGCTTCACGTGTTCCTCGGTGAGAGCGGTACCACAGGTGGCCACCGCCCGGGGCAGTCCGGCCTCGAAGTAGCCGATCACGTCGGTGTAGCCCTCGCACACGATCAGCTCACCGGCCGCCACCGCCTCCTTCTTGGCCCAGTTCAACCCGTAGAGGATCCGGCTCTTGGAGTAGATCTCCGTCTCGGAGGTGTTCTTGTACTTGGGGGGATCACCCCCGGGGAGCTGGCGGGCACCGAATCCCACCGGGGTTCCCGAGGGGTCCATGATCGGGAACATGACCCGGGCCCGAAAGGAGTCCTGAACCCGATTACGCCGGTTCAGGAAACCGAGGCCGGCCGCCTCCAGGTCGTCGGGACCGAGTTTCAGGGACCGGGCCAGGGCGTCCCAGTCGTCGGGGGCCCAACCCAACCGGAACGTCTCGACGGTCTCCCTCCCGTAGCCCCGGGTCCGCAGGTACCCGCGGGCCGGGCCGGCATCGGGGGCGGTCATCAGGCGCTGGTGGTAAAACTCCACCGCCTCGGCCACCGCGGACAGGAGCTTCCGGCGTCGGAGCCGCCTCCGACCACCGTCGGCGTCGTCGGTGTAGCGCAGATTGATTCCGGCCCGACCGGCCAGCCACTCGATGGCCTCGGGGAAGTCGAAACCCTCGATCTCCCGGATGAACGTGATGGCGTCGCCCGATCTCTGGCAACCGAAGCAGTGGTAGAAGCCCAACTCGGCGTTGACCGAGAAGGAGGGGGTCTTCTCCCCGTGAAACGGGCACAGCCCCACCCAGCGTCGACCCGAGCGCTTCAGGGCCACGTACTGGCTGATCACCGCGACCAGGTCGGTCTCGTCGCGGACCCTCTGGATGTCGTCCTCGTTGATCCCCATCAGCGGAACCGACGCTAGCAGCGGACCCACGGGGGCAGTCCGTCGGGAACGACCGACCGCGGACCCCTGACGGGCCGCCCGATCCGACGTGGCCGGGCGTCGTGACCCTCCCCCGAACCCGTCCACCCCAGCCCGGTGGGACACAGGTCAGTCGTCGTCCCCCCCGGCGGCCATGACGGCCTGGGCGGCGGCCAGTCGGGCGATCGGAACCCGGTAGGGGGAACACGACACGTAATCCACCCCGAGATCCAGGAACCGGGTGATCGAGGCCGGATCACCGCCGTGCTCGCCACAGACCCCGATCTTCATCCCCGGACGGGCCGCCCGACCCCTCGCCACGGCCAGGGCCAGCAGCTCACCCACCCCGTTGGCGTCGAGGGTGTCGAAGGGGTTGGCGCTCAACAGGCCGGCCTCCAGGTAGACCCCCATGATGCTGTTCTCCACGTCGTCACGGCTGAAACCGAACGTGAGCTGGGTGAGGTCGTTGGTGCCGAAGGAGAAGAAGTCGGCCACCTCGGCCAGTTCACCGGCCACCAGGGCGGCGCGGGGGGTCTCGATCATGGTCCCCACCCGGACCCGGCCGGGCTCCACCCCCAGCTCCTCGAGGGCGTCGGTCACCCAGCCCCGGGCCCCGGCCAGCTCCGGCCCACTCACCGTGAGGGGGATCATGACCTCCACCCGGGGGTCTCCCCGGCCCGGACCCTCTCGGCCACGGCCTCCACCAGGGCCCTCACCTGCATGGCGTAGAGACCGGGCTTGACCCATCCCAGCCTGACCCCCCGGGTGCCGAGCATCGGGTTCTGTTCCCTGCGAT
>JALSTE010000145.1 GCA_026983855.1 Acidimicrobiia bacterium | reverse complement strand
GGCTGGTCGGCCAGTACGTGGGGCACACCGCGGCCAAGACCAATCGGGCCGTGAAGCGGGCCCTGGGTGGGGTGCTGTTCATCGACGAGGCCTACGGGTTGAGTCCCGGTGGGCCGAAGGGATCCGACTTCGGGGCCGAGGCGGTGGAGACCCTCATCAAGCGGATGGAGGACCATCGCGACGAGTTCGTGGTGATCGTGGCCGGTTACCCCCGTCTGATGGCGGCCTTCCTGAGGTCGAACCCGGGTCTGCGGTCCCGCTTCGCCCGGGAGATCGAGTTCCCCGACTACTCGGCGGTGGAGCTGGTCCGCATCTTCGAGAAGATGGCCGGTGACTCCGAGTACCGCCTGGACGAGGACGCCCACGCCACCCTGGCCGACATCTTCGACCGGGCGGTCCGCAACGAGTCGTTCGGCAACGCCCGTCACGCCCGCACCCTGTTCGAGCACTCGATCAACCGGCAGGCCCTGAGGTTGGCGGGGGAGATACCGGGAGGACTCGATCGCTCGGCGGTGTCGACGATCACCTCCGGCGACCTGATCGACGCCGCCAAGCTGCTCGAGACCCGGCCCTCCTGATCCGCACGTGTGGGAGCCGGTTCGGGTCCAGCCTGATCGACGCTGCCAAGCTGCTCGAGACCCGGCCCTCCTGATCCGCACGTGCTGGTGGGCCGGTTCGGGTCCAGGCTGATCGGGTCCGGAATTCGTGCCGGGGCCGCGACCGGGACCGGACAGAATGTCGCCATGGACGAGTCCCTCAGCCCGACCCTCGAAGTTCTCAGCGACCGCTCCATGCCCGGGTTCCGGAGACGGGGTCTCGGTGACTGGGTGCTCCGGGCCGCCCTGGGGGCGACGGGCCGGGCGAACAGCGTCTGGCCGACCGGGGAGCCCGGGGTTCCGGTGGAGGAGGCCGTGGATCAGGTTGAGGACTGGTACGCGGCACTGGGCCTGGCACCCGTCTTCCAGCTGTTCGATGGCGCCGACCCCGGCCTGGTGGCCGAGCTCGACCTCCGTGGTTACGCCGACCGGGAGGGAGCGCTGGTGATGACCGGTGAGATCCGCCGGTTGTCCCTACCCCCGGGTCCGACTGGGGTGCGGGCGGTCCTCGAGGCCGAGGCCCCTCCCCATCACCGGGTGCTCATGGGTGACGACGTCCGTCTGGCCGAACTCACCGCCGCCGACCTGGAACGGAGGTTCGTCACCGTGGTCGACGGTGAGAACGGTCTTCTGGGCGGGGGAGTGGCCGTCCTGGACGGGCCCTGGGTGGGGGTGTTCGCCATGAAGACCCTTCCCGGGGCCCGGCGACGGGGGGTGGCCTCCAGGGTGCTGGCCGAGATCGGCGGATGGGCCCTGGCCTCGGGGGCGGACCGGATGTGGTTGCAGGTCATGGGGAGCAACGCCGGTGCCCGGGCCCTCTACCGCCGGGTGGGACTGGTCGAATCACATTCCTACGGGTATCGCCGGGCGGGGGACTGACCCCGGGTCCGGCGGGGCCCCTCCGGCGTGGTGGTCCATGTCCCCCCGGGTTCGACGGGGCCCTTTGCTACGTTGCGGGGGATCCCCCGATTCCAGGGGGATGGAACCGAGGGGGAGCGGAATTCGATGAGTCGCAGCGCCGAGTCCTACCGGGCCGACCTGTCCGACGGCCGGGCCGTCCATCTCGACGGTGAGGTCGTCGACGTGACCACCCATCCGGCCTTCGCGGGGATCGTGGGGACCATGGGTGGTCTCATCGAACTGGCGGGCGGGGAGGACTTCCGGTCCCACGATCCCCGGGTCGGCACCGACGTGGCCTGGTGGTGGCGTACTCCCCGGAGCGTGGACGACCTGGTCGCCCGTCGCCGGGCCAGCGAGGCCCTGGCCGAGGAGACCGGTGGGTTCGTCGGTCGGGGTCCGGATCACGTGGCGTCGTTCTTCGCCGGTTTCGTGGGGCGTCCGGAGGTGTTCGGGCCCCGGGCCGGGGCGGTGATCGACTTCTGGCGACAGGCGGCGGCGCAGGATCTCTACGTCAGCTACCTGATAATTCCACCCTCGATAGACCGGGCCCGGGTGGCCGAGGGGGGCGAACCCACCCAGGTTCGGGTCGTGGATGAGTCCCCGGCCGGGCTGGTCGTCGACGGGGCCCAGATACTGGGAACCGGCACGGCCATCTCCGACTGGGTGCTGGTCACCTGCATCCCACCCCTGAAACCGGGTCAGGAGGACCACGCCGTCTCGTTCGTACTGCCGGTGTCCACCCCGGGAATGAGGATCCACTGTCGCCGGCCCTACTCGCTGGTCACCTCGGTCTTCGACGCCCCGTTCTCCTCCCGCTACGACGAGACCGACGCGGTGGTCGTGTTCGACAACGTCACCGTGCCCTGGGAGTACGTCTTCATCGACCGTGACATCGCCGCCACCGCCGCCCAGTTCCACGCCACCGCCGCCCACACCCTGGGCAACCTCCAGGCCCAGGTGCGGCTCATGGTGAAGATGAGGTTCCTCCTGGGTCTGGCCCGGAGGATCGTGACCATCTCGGGGGCCGAACGTTCGGCCACCGCCCTGGCCCACCTGGCCGAGCTGGCGACCCTGGCCGGTTCGGTGGAGGCCCACGTCATGGCGGCGGAGTACCGGGCCCGTGTCGACGACTCCGGGGTGATGTTCCCCGACCGGCGGTTCCTGTACACCACCATGGCCCGTCAGGCCGAGCTCTACCCCCGGGCCCTGCACCTGCTGCGGGAGCTCACCAGTTCGCAGGCCATCGACCTGCCCTCGTCGGTGGTCGCCCTCGATCATCCCGATCTCCCCGCCCACGCCGAATCCCCCGCCACCGGGGCCGAGGATCGCCTCAGGCTCTACGAGTTGGCCTGGGACGTGATCGGTAGTGAGTTCGCCGGGCGGCACCACCAGTACGAGATGTTCTACGCCGGTGCGACGGCGGTGTCCCAGGCCCACGTCCGTCGCACGTGGCGGATGGAGGAGGCCACCGACCTCCTGGACCGAGTCCTCGCCGGGTGGGGACCCGACACCCCACTCCCGGCGTCGTGAGGGAGCCGCCGCTCCGAATTCAGGTTCCGGCGAGCACCGGAACCGGTGGCGGCACCTCGGGTCCGTAGGGGGACTCGATCACCCCGTCCCGTCGGTTCGTCGGGTTGCGGAGTTCGCCCCGGCCGACCAGGGCACCGGTGACCACCGGTATCCACAGGTCGAGGATCCGGAACAGGGCCACCGCCACCGCGGCGCTGGCGGGAGAGGCCCCGGACCCGATCAGCAGGGCGGCGGTGGAGGCCTCCACCACACCGATGCCGCTGGGCACCACCGAGACCGACGCCGCCGCCAGGGCGGTGGCGTAGACCACCACCACCTGGGCGGCCGAGACCGGCAGACCGGTGGCGGCGACGGCGGTCAGGAGCATGAGTGCCCCGAGACCCTTGGAGAGCAGGGCGTGGATCATGACCCGTCCCAACCAGACCGGATCCCGGCGGGCCACCGCCAGCGAATCGAAGAGGTCGTCGATGGCCGTGCTGGATGTCGTCGGGGTCTCCCGCCGGGTGATTCGTGCCCGCAGGGACCGGAGCCGGTGCCACACACGGGCGGCCACGGCGCGGTTGCGCACCGCCACGAAACCCACCACCGACAACGCCACACCGTAGGCGACGAAACCCGCGGCGGCCGCGATCCACAGTCCGGTGAGTCGCCCGGTGACGGCCAGGATCGTCACCGTGGTCGAGAACAGGATGCCCAGGGCCCCGGCGGCGGCCAGGGCGGCGATGGTGCAGGCCGCGGTGACCCGACCTCCCCGGTGGCCGTGGCGGTGGCCGTGACGGATGAACACGAGCAGGCTGGACGCCCCTCCCGACCTGACGATCTTGTGGGCGGCGTAGGCGGTGGCCGAGGTCCGGAACATCGATCCGGGACTCGTCGCCAGGCCGACGGCGCGGTGG
>JALSTE010000144.1 GCA_026983855.1 Acidimicrobiia bacterium | reverse complement strand
CCGACCCCGACTGATCCCCAGGTCCGAGAGTTGCCGCCAGGACACCAGACCGTGCTGACGTCCGGCCAGGTCCGCCATCTCCCCCGGCCCCCGATCCGTACCCATGTTCGATTCCACCATGACCCGATTCAAACACCGGGATGGGACAGCCAACCCCCCTCCCCACCCCTCCCCCCGATCTATGCCCGTCCAGTGGTCGTCACACAACCGCCCGCCGGGTATAGATCGAGGAGGGGGAAGGGGGAAGGGAGGGAGGGAGGGGTCAGTAGCGGGTGAGTTCCCGGGCCAGGGGCTCGATCAGGCGGGCCTCATAGGGGCCCCTCATGGAGAAGATCACCTGGTCCACCCCGGCGGCCAGGAAGGGCTGGGCCCCCTCCGCCAGCTCGGCCGGATCGGCGTCGGCGGGCCAGCTCATGTGGATCGAACGCTTGATGGAGGCCGGATCCCTACCCACCTCGGCGCAGTGGCCCACCAGGACCTCGTTCAGCTCCGACCAGGCGGCCGGACTCTCGGGGAAGGTCATGTCCCACTGGTCGGCCCAGCGGGCCACGGTGCGCAGGATCCGCCGGCGTCCCTTGCCCCCGATCACGATGGGCGGCCTGGGGCTCTGCACCGCCTTGGGTTCACAGCGGGCCCCCACCAGGGTGTAGTACTCCCCGGAGAAGTCGGTGGTCTCCCGGGTGAGGAGGGAGTCGATGACCTCCACCCCCTCGTCGAAACGGTCGCAACGCTGGCGAATGGTTCCGAGGGGAATGCCGTAGGCCTCGGCCTCGGGTTCGAACCAGCCGGCCCCCAACCCCAACTCGAAGCGGCCCCCCGAGATGTGGTCCACGGTTACGGCCATGTTGGCGGTGACGGCTGGGTGACGGAAGTGCATGCCGTTCACCATGCAGCCGATCCGAATACGGCTGGTGGCCTGGGCCAGGGCGGCCAGCATGGTCCAGCTCTCCAGGATGGTCCCGTCCATCGGCGGGGTCAGGGGATAGAAGTGGTCCATGTTCCAGGCCGCCTCGAACACCTCGGCCTCGTCCGCCGCCCGCCACACGTCCAGAAAGTCGGCCCACTCACCGTGCTGGGGTGGGGTCTTGATGGCGTAGCCGCCCATCACATCATCTCCTTCTCGAGCCGGTCCAGGGTCCTCATGGCGTCCAGGGCCTGCCGCACACTGGAGTTGGGTTCCCGGCCCTCGGCGATGGCGCTGAAGAACTCGCGGTCCTGCAACTCGATGCCGTCGTTGGACTCCGCCACCCCCGTCAGGTCCACCGGCTCGTCGTTGCCGTCGATCAGGTCGTCGTAGCGGGCGATGTAGGTGCCGTTGTCGCAGATGTACCGGAAGAAGGTGCCCAGGGGACCCTCGTTGTTGAACGACAGGGCCAGGCTGCACAGGGCCCCCGACCCCCCGGCCTTGAGGCCGATGGACATGTCCATGGCGATGCCCAGCTCGGGATGGTGGGGACCCTCCAGGGCGGTGACGTGGGAGGGGATCTCCCCGGTCTGATACTGGAACAGGTCCACCGTGTGGCAGGCGTGGTGCCACAGGAGGTGATCGGTCCAGCTACGGGGTTTACCCAGGGCGTTCATGTTCTTCCGTCGGAAGAAGAAGGTCTGCACCACCAGGTGCTGGAGCTTCAACTCTCCGGAGGAGATGCGCCGGTGGATCCACTGGTGGCTGGGGTTGAAGCGCCGGGTGTGACACACCATGGCCACCCTCCCCGACCGTTCGGCCACCTCCGCCAGGCGCTCGGAGTCGGCCAGGTTGTCGGCCATGGGGATCTCCACCAGTACGTGCTTGCCGGCCTCGAGGGTCTGGATGGCCTGGGCGGCGTGCATCGGGGTGGGGGTGGTGAGGATGGCCGCCTCCACCCCCGGTCGGGCCAGGCCCTCGGCCAGGTCCAGGGTCCAGTGGGGGATGCCCCGCTCGGTGGCCAGTTCCTCAGTGTCGGCGGCGTTCCCCCCCACCAGGGACACCACCTCGACCCCCTCTATGCGCTCCAGGGCGTTGAGGTGCTTTCGGGAGATGGCACCTTCACCGGCCATGCAGACTTTCATGGGAGCTCCGCCTCGTGATTGTGAACAGTATTGTCGATGATAATCACACCTCCCCGGCCCGGCTCCGTTCGGTCCGGAGACTCCCCACGGAAACCCCGATGACCGAACCCGATCCCCCCCTGACCGCCACCGACCGTCTCCGCCACGAGATCGTCACCGGTCGCCTCGGTCCCGGTGAACGCCTGGTGGAGATGCAGCTCACCGAGTTGCTCGGGGCCGGACGGGGGGCGGTGCGCTCGGCCCTGGTGGAGCTCGAGAAGGAGGGGCTGGTCACCCGCGAGGCCAATCGCGGGGCCACCGTGAGGCGGGTGTCGCTGGCCGAGGCCATACAGATCACCGAGGCCCGCTCGGCCCTGGAGGCCCTGGTGGCCGCCCATGCCGCCGAGCGGGCCGACGCCTCCGACCGCCGACGGCTCCAGGCCGTGCTGAAGGAGATGTCCAGGGCGGTGAGATCAGGGGATCACGCCCGGTACTCCGAGCTCAACTCGTCCCTGCACTCGGAGCTGCGCCGCATCAGTGACCACACCGTGGCCAATGAGCTGGTGGCCAACCTGCGTCACCGGGCCGCCGGTCACGAGTACCGCCTGGCCCTGATGCCGGGCCGTCCCGAGGAGTCGCTGACCCAACACCGGGCCATAGTCGAGGCCATCGTCGCCGGCGACCCCGAGGCGGCGGCGGGGGCCATGAGGGCCCACCTGACATCGGTCATCGACGTGCTGCGTCACTGGGCCCGGGTCGAACAACCGGCCGTCTGACCCCACTCGACCCGACCCCCCAACCGGACGAGGGTGCCCGGCGGGGGTCAACCCCCACAGCTCGGGGACACCCTCGGTGCTGTGGGTGCCGAACGCGCAGGCGCCCATCGGGGGTCAATCCCCAGGCAGCTCGGGGACACCCTCGGTGGGCACCCGCCGCAGGGACTCCACCGTGGATCGGGTCATCACCGGATCCACCCCCAGGGACTCCAGCAGGTCCCGACTGGCCTCCATCTCGTGCCGTCTCCTCTCCGAGTGCAGACCGGTGCCCTCCACCAGACGACGCAACAGGGCCCCGTCGGCGGCCTCGATCTGGGCCGTCAGGTTCCCCCACAACCACTCGGCCTGACCGGCCTCACCGGCCGCCCTCATGGCCTCGATCACCAGGGCTGCCAATCCCTTCATCATCACGCTGCGCAGCAGCTTGCGGGTGGAGGCGTCCCCGGCGGCCCCGCCGATGGACTCCACGGGCACACCCATGGGGGTCATGAGCTCGACATAGCGCTGGGACCCGGGGCCCGACGCCAGGGCCGGGGTCCGCAACCCCCGCCCGGGGACCACGGCCATGAGGGCCACGTCGGCGAAGAGCAGTCCCGCCCGCTCGGCCACGGCGGCCAGTTCGGACTCCAGGTCGGCCCCGCTGGTGGAGAGATCGGCGTAGAGGGCGCTTCGGGGTATGGCGCCGAGGGCCTGAACGAGGGCCCCCCGGGCGTCAGCGGCCGAGGTGAGGGCCAGCACCAGATCGGCCCCCGACACCGCCTCGGCCGGATCGTCCACCCGGTCGACCCCCTCGGGGGTGACCACACCGGCCGGGTCGTATCCGAGGACCCGGTGACCCTCCGCCGCCAGGTCGGCGGCGAACAACGATCCCGCCTCCCCCAGACCGAACACCGCCACCCTCATCTCGCCCCCACCGAACCCGACCATCGGACCCCCTCTGACCCTGCCCGGCCACCTCGACCCACGAACCTCATCGGACCCCCACCGTGCCGTGGCCGGCCACCTCGACCCACGAACCTCATCGGACCCCCACCGTGCCGTGGCCCACCGACGTCTTTCCGGCCGTCCGCCATCACAGGTTCTCGGCCTCGTCGAGGGTGTCGACCACCACCACCCCCAGT
>JALSTE010000143.1 GCA_026983855.1 Acidimicrobiia bacterium | reverse complement strand
CCCGTGGATTACATCGAGGGTCTGGCCGACCGCATCGCCAGCGGGGATGCTCCCGCCGGGGTGATGTACACCGCCACCCTGAACTTCAACGAGGACCAGTTCATCGAGGGCGACTGGCTGGACGACCTGGAGGCGATCCTCATCGAGCTTCAGCCCCTGGTGGACGAGGGCCGGATCGTCTACAGCAACTTCGTGGAGACGGTGGGGATATGGGAGAGGGTGTACGGCTCCGAGCCCAACATCTACGCCTATTAGCCACCGACCAGGCCGGTCGCAAGCTCCACGGTCTCGACCGTGATCGGGTCCAGCACCAGTTGGACGTGGGCGATTCCCGCCTCCCCCAGGGCGGCCAGGGCTTCCCGGGCGGCGTCCTCACCCACCACGGGATTGCGGGAGTTGTGCCTCTCGGGGGTGCCGGCCAGGTTCACCAGCAGGGCGGCGGTGAGGTCGATGTCGGAGGGGTCGCGGCCGGCGGCCTCGGCCGCCCGGTTGACCACGGCCAGCCGTTCGGGGAGGAGGGCCGGGTCATTGTCGTAGTCGTCGAACCAGATGTTCCAGGCGTCGACGTGGGGCATGGTGATCTCGAGCATGCGGGGCCCGCTGGAACCCACCAGCAGCGGCAGATCGGGGCGGGCCGGGGGATCCAGGACGCAGTTGCTCAGGGTGTGGTACTCACCGTCGAAGTCGATGGAACCGTGCCGTATCAGGGTGCGGATGATGGTGAAGGCCTCGGCGAAGCGGCTCACCCGGTGGTCGTAGGGGAACCCGAAGGCCTCGTACTCCCGGCGGTTCCAGCCCGCTCCCAGGGAGAGGATGAGACGTCCCCCCGAGATGGCGTCCACGGTGGCCGCCTGCTTGGCCAGCATGGCCGGGGAGTGGAAGCTGGTGGAGGCCACCAGGGGAGAGAGCTGCACCCGGGAGGTCACCGCCGCCAGGGCGGCCAGGAGGCTCCAGCACTCCCACGGACCCCGGGTGGATCCGTCGGGCAGATCGTAGAGGAGATGGTCGCCCACCCAGAGGGAGTCGAGGCCCCCCTCCTCGGCGATGACGGCCATCCGCCGGTACTCCGGCCACGGCACGAACCGTTCCACCTCCGGTAGCTGCACCCCGATCTTCATGGGGATTCCGGCTTCAGGGTGAGGTCCCCCTCCACGGCCGTGATGAACAGATCCATCTGAGACGATGGATTGTCCATGGGGAACCTGGTGCCGTTTCGGGTGTGTTCGTCACGGAGGTCCCGGGCCCGCTGCCCGGCTTGGTCCCGGTGCTCCCGATACCACTGGGTATCGATTCCCTTGCCGGCCCTCCCGGAAGCCGCCGTCAGGAGACGTCTCGTCTCCTGGGTGGAGATATGTGAGTGGTGCTCCTGATGGTGGAGTAGGAGCCAGAGCTCGAAGCACGGATTCGACACTGCGCAGCGGATGTCGTTGCCATCTGCCAGGCGGACCGCCTGTAGGAGGTTGGGGTGGGCCCGGGGCGCCTCGACATCGAAGAGGCACCAGATCTCGTCGTATTCCGCTGGGTTGGCCTCGTTCCGGTATTTGACAGCTGCCTGTACGAGGGGCAGGGGTTGCATTCCCCGATGGCTCGAGGGGCAGGTGATTCTGACCTCTTCACCGTGTCCCAGTGCAGGATCGGCCTTGAGAGCGTCCAGGTACTCGGGTTCGGTGACTTTGCCCTCGGTGAACACCTGGATTATCCGCACCGGGGGTCGCTTGCCGTTCCGGCGTCTGGTCCAGTTCATCCCTGGGCCTCGGCGACCGGGTGTATGGGCGGGGACCGCAGCGGTAGGTCGGGAATGGCCCCGAAACGCCCGGCCAGGTAGGCCCGGTGCAGGGGCCGAAATCGTCGGACCATGTCGCTCTTGAAATCCGACACCGGGGTCAACCGTGTGCTCCCGTCCGTGTCCTTGTCCGTCAACCAGAGCTCGTCTCGATTGAGTTGAGAGAGCACGAGAACGTCATGGCCGGTGAAGATCAACTGGGCACCACGCGGATTCGTCTCGGGCTCTCGGAAAAGCTCCAGGAGGCGGGTAGCCAGGAGTGGGTGGAGGCTGGCATCGATCTCGTCGAGGAGGAGAACTCCGCCGAGTCGCAGTGTTCCGAGAGCGGGTCCAATCAGCGCGAACCACGTCCTCGTACCGGCCGATTCCTCGTCGAAGCCGATCGAGGGCTGATCAGGATTCGCGTTGTGTGAGAACGTCAGCCTCATGTCGCCGGGTATCCAGGGATTGTCGGCCGGTGCCACGTCCTGGAGGCCCACCGAACGGATGGTGGGGTCGGCGAAACGAAGCAGGGCCAGCACCAGATCGTTGGACGACTCATCGTCACCGTCGGCGAACAATGATTCCTGGTTTGGGAAGGGATCGGGGGTGTCGATCAGGTCGAGGGTGGATGTGCGCTCCCCTCTTCCGTCGTTCCAGGCCCGGAGGAGTTCATCGGCGAACAGACGATGGCCCTGCTCGACATGGGTCATCGAGGAAATGAACCGGGCAACGGAGCGCAGTTCGGGATTCCCCACTCTCTGTGCGGCGGAGAGGAGTAATGTGGTGGGGCCCAGCAACTCGCGGACGGCCCTGGCGCCTGCCAGACCCCGCCGAAAATCCACGGTCTCGCCGACCCGGCTGAACAAGAGACGGGGACGCCCCTTGGGGTAGCTCCGAAGTTCCTCCGAGATGACGTGTGTGTCGTCGACGGACACCTTGTAGAGGTAGCGCACCTTTTCGACCACGAGGCCGAGTTCGAAGGAGCTCGGACTTCCCCTACCGCCACCGAAGCGGTGGGGGTCACGGGGGATGTGTTCGTCCCAGCTCCTGAGGGATGTACGGACCGCCTTCGATACCCAACCGAGGGCCGAGAGTACGTTTGACTTCCCTGAGGCGTTGGCACCGTAGATCCCGGCGGTGGTGAGGACCGGCTGGTTGAATCCCTCGGGCCGCCGTACAGCCGCCCGATCATCGATGGCGATCATCGACAACTCGGCCCGGTCCCGAATCGAACGATGGTTGGACAGGGCGAAATGGATCAGCATGGGACCCCCATGGGCCTACGGGGCATGTGCAATTAGTGCAATTTAGGACGGCGTTTCGACAGGATCATACGAAAAGACGGCCATAACTGCTAATTTTGGGTCGTTCTCCACCTTTCGGCCCGCCGGAGACAGGCTAGGTCCCGGGGGGTTCGGTGGCGGTCAGCACCGCCCGGACGAAGTCGCCGGGTCCGACCCCGGGGGAGGAGGGACGCAGCTCCTCGAAGACCCTCCCGAAGCGGGCATCGAGGTCGGCGACGGTGGGTTCGGCCCCCTCGGCCGCCTCGGCCAGGAGGCCCACGGTGACCGCCGGCAGCACCGTGAAGTCACCGGAGAACGAGACGTCCTCCAACCGCCCGGCGTTCAGCCGGGCCGTCACCCGGATCAGGCCGCCGGGGGCCTTGTGCACACCGGTGATGATGTTGACGTCCTCGTGGATCTTCACCCCCGGGGTCCGCAGCGGGCTCCGGAGGTTCAGCCACTCGGGATCCACGGCGGCGACGTCGAGCTCCCGGGCCCGCAGTTCCTCGGCCTCACCGAGGGGGCCGGGTACCAGTCTCCTGCCCAGGGCCTCCGAGGCGAAGGCCAGATAGCGGGCGACCACCTCGGTGCGGTCGGGGGTCTCGCCGAGCTGGTCGGTCATGGTGGTCATGTACTCCTCGAGGCCGGCGTACACCTTGTCCCGCATCTTCTCGCTGGGAACCCTCAGCACCCGGGCCATGGTCCTCTTGTCGAAGTCCAGCATGAGGCTGCCGACCAGCACCCGGGACTCGCCCATGTCGGCGGCGCCGGTGCCCCCGATCTTGCGGTGATCCACGTGGATGTCGTTGACGGGACGCCAGTAGGCGTCGATCCCGAACGAGCGGTAGGTCTCCACCAAGGGGCGTATGTACAGCTCGAAC
>JALSTE010000142.1 GCA_026983855.1 Acidimicrobiia bacterium | reverse complement strand
AGATCCTCGCCCATGACGCCGATGGGCTGTGGCTGGAGGTCAACCGGGCCGTGGTGACCGAGAACGACGACGGTTCACGCACCCGTGTCGGGGAACTCCATCTGGAACGGATCGACGGCGCCACCGGTGCGGTGGTGGTGACGGTTCCCGAGAGCGAGATCCTCTCCTGAGCCCGTCCCAACCCGCCGCACGCCGACCCCCTTCGCGACGCCCGGACCGCCAAATGCCACGAATGTGGCCGGATTGAAATCCCGACCCTCCGGCCAGGGTTTCAACCGGTACCTGACCACCAGGGAGAGAGATCGCAAGACCTGAGAGCCAATTCGACAGGGGAGGGCCGAACAATGGCTGTGGCCATCAGCACCGAGGGAATCGGGCCCGGCCGGCCCTGTCGAGACGGTTCGGAGGAGTGCGGGTCCCACCGGCAGAGTCCCTTCCCGGGCCCGGCACTGGTCCCCGACCCTCCGGCCGGCCGGTCGAGGTCGCCGCTGAGAGCCATCGGGCCCCTCGGACTTCAGCTCGGTCTGATTCTGGGTGCCGCCCTGGCCTACTTCGGGGTCCGGGGGTTCACCGAGGGCAGTGAGTCCACCGCCGTCGAGCACGCCAAGGGCGTCCTCGGGTTCGAGAGGGCCCTGGGAATCGACGTCGAACAGGGTGTCCAGAGCTGGATCCTGGGTCACGACTGGATCGTCACCGCCGCCAACTGGGTCTACATCTGGGGCCACTGGCCGGTGATCACCATCACCTTCTTCTGGCTCTACCGCCGCCACCACGGGTCATTCCTGGTGCTGCGCAACGCCATGTTCATCTCCGGAGCCATCGGGCTGGTGATCTTCATGAGCTATCCGGTGGCCCCTCCCCGGCTCATGCCCTCGGGCTTCGTCGACACCGTGACCGAGCTGTCGACCTCCTACCGGGTGTTGCAGCCACCGGCGTTGGTGAACAAGTTCGCCGCCGTGCCCAGCCTGCACGTGGGTTGGAATCTGCTGGTGGGAATCATGCTCTACCGCACCCTCCGACACCCGCTCGCCCGGACCCTGGCCCTGGCCGGTCCGCTGTTGATGGCCTCGGCGGTGGTGCTCACCGCCAACCACTACGTGTTCGACGTCCTGGCCGGGTCCACCGTGGCCCTGGTCGGACTGGCCGCCGCCTCCCTCCTGGCGTGCCGGCCGGTCGCCGCCGGACGCACGGCCCGCCGGATGATTCCGGTGAGGCCGTGCCCGGCGCTGGTTCGCCCAACTCCGGTTCCGGTACCGGCTCGCCTCGGTCACCACCGGTGACCGTCGCCCGGACCGGCTGAACCGGCCCGCCGGAACCGGTGACACGCTCGGGGGAGCACCGGACCCCGAGGCCCAGTCACCGGTTCCGGTGGGGGCGTCCCGTGGGCCTGCCGGCGGTTGGGGAAGGTTCAGGCCCGTGGGGTGGGGGTGGTTCTGGTGGGGGCGTCCCGTGGGCCTGCCGGCGGTTGGGGAAGGTTCAGGCCCGTGGGGTCGGGACGGCCCCGGTCCCGGTGAGGGCGTCGATCCCCGACTCGTCGAGCAGCGAGAGCAGACCGGCCGGATCCACCAGTTCTATGCGCCGGTAGCGGAGCTCTATCAGCCCGGCGGTCTCCAGGGTCTTGAGGACCCTCTGGGCGCTGGACCGCTGAACCCCCAGCAACTTGGCCAACTGGGTCTGCGTGAGTCGCACCACCCCCTCTTCGTCGGCCTCCCGGAGCAGGATCGATGCCAATTGGGATTCGATACCCCCCGCCAGCAGATCTATGAGTCGGCCCTGGAGGCGGGCCATACGCTCGGCCAGGGACACGAACCAGCGCCGGGCCACCAGAGGTCGGCTGGTGAGGAGCTTGAGCAGTTCATTGGAGTCCATCGACAGCAGGGTGCAGTCCTCGACCGCCCGGGCGTCGAAGGGCTCCAGCTCACCCAGCAGGGCGGGCACGTCACCGAACACGTCGCCGGGGTTGAGTATCTGCAGGGTGACCGCCCGGCCCCGGACATGTCGGGTGAGCTCGACCCGACCCTCCCTGACGACGTGGATCTCGGCCGGTTGTTCCCCCCGCCTGAACACGGTCGTACCTCCGGCGTAGTGCTTCTCCTCGACGTGGCGGGCCAGTTCCTCCACGTCGCCGGGGCCCATGGGTGCCCGCTTCGCCCGGCTGAGGCAGGCCGCGATCCACGATCCGTACCTGCCCAGGCCCTTCACCGGCGGCTCACCCGCCCGGTCACTTCGATCGCATCGGTCACATCGTTCACGACAGCACCCATCCGGTGACGCACTCGGCGTCACCGTTCAATCAATCCCGTACGTACGTGAACCCGACGAACGCCGTCAACATTGCATCGGATCGGATATTTCGGGCTGATGGTCGGGTGGGGGCCGGTTCCAACCGGTGACCACAACCCATTCAACTCCCGAAAGGGGGGGACAAATGACACGAACATCATCAGCAGGATCCGGTGCGGGAACGGCCAATGCGTCGATCGCGGGGACCCGACCCGCAGGGACGGCCATCGAGCTCGGACCGCTGGCGGTCGGCATGGTCGGTGTGATGGTCACGGTCGGAGCGTTCATCGCCCTGATCGTGGCCGGAATCGCCGCCGCCGACGTGTTCCCGGCGACATCGGGTGCCGCCGAGGCACTCAGGGACCAGGGGGTCTGGAAGGCCACCCAGGCCTGGGCCAACCCACTGGGGATCGTGGGGCTGGCCGTCCTGTTCGCAGGGGCCGTGCCCTACGCACTCATCAACATCCGCAAGACCATCTCGTACCGACGCGACGCCATGGCAACGGGTCTGCCGGTACTCATTCAGAAAGGCAGCCAGTCATGACATCGGTAGTGGGAGCTGAGAGCGGCACAAGGGGCTCCAACGGTTCGGGGGCCACAACCAGGGGAGGACGAGTGACCACCAGTATCGAGAACGCAATCCCGTACAAGGGCGACGACGCGGTGCAGAACATGGCCCGGCAGATGGCCTGGCCCATGCTCGGGATGGGGGTCATGAGCGTGGTGACGGCATTCATCATCGCCCTGGTCGCCGGCAATAACATCGGGGCGTTCTTCTCACCCTCGGGTGTGGCCTCCGACCTGGGCCGGGGTCAGGCCGACGTACAGCTCACGGGGGCGTTCCTGTTCCTGGGGATGGGCATGATCCTGGCCTCGATAACGATGACCCTGGTCAACATCGTCCGCCATCTCCGTGACGGCGGCCGTGACGTCCAGTCGGCGCTGGGGGCCACCCCGATGCAGCTGAAGAAGCCGTGGACCGGTCAGGCCACCCCGATGTTCATGATGATGGGGGTCATGGTCGAGGTGCTGGCGTTCATCCTGGGGATCGTGGCCGCGGTGAGCATCGGCGGGGTTTCCCCCGGTGCCCTGGTCAACCCGGCCTCGGCCTCGGCTGCGGACCTGGCCGACATCGGACTGGCCCGGGCCTGGGCGGCCTGGCTGCCCGGTCTGAGGCTCGTCGGGCTGGCGATGATCCTCACCGCCATCGTCCTGGTGCTGGCGACCATCCAGAGGGTGATCCGCTTCCAGGGGGACCGGATCTCGGAACTGGCCGGCTGACCGACGGAGCGACCGAGACGCCGGGACACCGGCGGCGACCGAGGCGGTACACCCATCCCGCCTCCCCGGACCGGAGGAGCCCAGTGCCCTCCGGTCCGGCTCCGCGCCCACCCCGCCCCCCGCCCCCCGTCCGTCCGGTCCGGCTCCGCGCCCCCTCCATCTCCTTTTCTGACCTGGAGGGTCTCCCATGGCGTCCGTCGAGGTCAGAAAAGGGGGTGGTTCACTGGTTCGGCGGGGCCGTGGTGGGGGGCACCACCGTCGGGTCCCCGGTCAGGGCGGCCAGTTCCTCGGCCACCTGGCGGACGATCAGGTCGTCGAGGGCCAGTTCCTCATAGTCCAGGTCACTGATGTCGGTGGACTCGCCGGTGGCCCGTCCCCCG
>JALSTE010000141.1 GCA_026983855.1 Acidimicrobiia bacterium | reverse complement strand
GATCCCCTGGTGCGTGAGGCCCTGGCCTACTCGCTGGACAAGGGTGAGGTCATGGCCGGTCTGTACACCCCGTTGTTCGGGGATCTGCTGCCGGCTGAGGGTCTGGGTAACACCTACTGGATGTCGAACCAGCCGGCCTATGTGGATCATCAGACCGAGTGGGCCGGACCCCAGGTGGATGCGGCCAAGGCCAAGCTGGAGGAGGCCGGGTACACCATGGGTGACGATGGCATCTACATCCATCCCGAGCGGGGCAGGCTGACCCTGAGGGTGGGTACCACCGGGGGTAACGCCCTGCGGGAGCTGCAGCAGCAGATCATCCAGGAGCAGATGAAGAAGGCCGGTATCGAGATCGTCATCGACAACGTTCCCGGTGCCGCCTACTTCGGTGAGAAGCCCTTCTCCGATGAGGCCCTGGCCGCATCGGCCTCGGGTGGGGTCGCGGGTGACCCCACCATCTGGGACATCACCCAGTTCGCCTGGGTGGGTGGTCCGTGGCCCGGCGGTCAGAGCGGCGCCTACAAGTCCGGCAGTGGGTTCGCCCCCTACGGGTTCAGAAATCCGGAGTTCAACGCCCGCGCCCGCAAGTGTGACGCCACCGTTGACGACGCCGAGAGGGCCGACTGCTACAACGAGCTGGACACCTACGTCACCACCCTGCAGCACGGTGACGACGGGCTGTTCATGCTGCCGTTGACCCAGAAGCCCTCCTACTACGCGTACAACAGCGATCGGCTGGTCTCCGCCGGTGTGGCCCCCGACGCCAACCTCGGCGGCCCGCTGTCCAACGTGTACGACTTCCGGTTCCGGTCCTGACCCTCGGGTCTCAGGCCGAAGGTCGTCTCGTCAGTCACCACCAGGGCCTCCCTACTGGGCATCGGAGGGTCGGCGGCCCGGGCCGATTCCCCGCTCGGAGGTCCCTGGGGTCTGTAACCGACCAGCTCACGGCGCGTCTTCGTGGTGCGGCCGGCGGCCCACCACGGTGTGGGAGCGCAGCCGCCTGGCGGGGCGTCGCCCCGGCAGCGGACCGACGGGCAGGACAGGAGAGACCACGAAGATGAGTGATGTCGAGACAGTGAGCGCGCGTGAGGCGGTGCAGATGGTTCTGGCCGAGCGGGTCATGGGGGAGCCGGGGTTCCTGGAGCGCCTGGTGCTGGATCCCGGTGGCACCGTCGCCCCCATCGTCGGCGAGATCACCCAGGAGGACGCAGAGGTGTCACTGGAGGATCAGCGGGTGTCGGTTCACATCGAGACCCCGGGCCACCTCCATCTGGTGGTGACCCTCGATCCGGGAACCGATGAGGTGACCGGCTTCGCCAGGCGTCCCGGCGGCGTCGGTTCCCTGGACATGATGAGGGTGCGGGCGCCGATGGTCACCTCGCAGGCTACGGCCAAGCACACTGATGCCTATCTCTGCACCAGCAGCGGTGTGTGCCCCTGCACCGCGGAGGAGTGCTCGGGCGGGTTCAAGGCCTGATCATCCAGATGGCCTCGACGGGCGAGCTGGACAGGGTCGTTCCCTTCGCCGGGTTGTTGAGGTTCCTCTCCGCTCCGGCGGTCGAGGCCCTATCGGCCGACCCGGTGGTGAGCGAGCTGTTCTCCGATCGGGCCCTGGCCCGGCTGGAGAGGGACCTCCTGGAGAGACTGTCCCTGATCGGCTCCCGCTGCCTGCTGGAGCTATACGGCTCCCTTCCCCCCGGGGTGGGCTACGAGGAGTTCGTGGACGCCGAGTGGGGGCGGGGCCTGGCCGGGATGAGCAGCCGGTTCCCGGTGGCCATGGAGCTGATGGAACAGGCCTGCGGTGCCTGGAGGGAGGCCACGACCATCCTGGCCCGACGGCTCCTGGCCGACCGCGAGGTTCTGGCCGGGAGTCTGGGCTGGGGATCGGGGGACCACGGATCGGGGGACCACCTGGTGGCCGAGGTGTCCCGTTCCCTGGGCGACGTCCACAACGGGGGCCACCGGGTACTGGCCCTGACCGACGCCGATGGCCACCGAATGGTCTACAAGCCCCGACCGATGGCCCAGGAGGCGTTCTACGGTGGGCTCCTGGAATGGGTCGGGGATCACGGCTGGTCCCGCTCCTTCATGATTCCGGCTGTGGTCGACAGAGGCGACCACGGGTGGATGGAGTACGTCGAGACCCGACCCGCGGCGGGGGAGGGGGAGCGATCCGAGTACTGGTATCGGGCCGGAGGCCACCTCTCACTGCTGCGGCTGGTGGGGGCCACGGACCTCCACGTGGAGAACCTGATCGCCTGTGGCCCCCATCCGGTGATGGTGGACCTGGAGTGCATTCTGCAACCCTCCCTCCACCGGGCCCTGATCCCCCACACGGGGGAGGAGGCCCGGGTACTCACCGACTCGGTCATGTTCAGCGGGTTGCTGCCCGGGGCCCTCCCCGGTCGGGCGGGGCTGACCGTGGACCTCTCGGGTTACGGAGGGGCACCCAGCCAGGTCACGGGGACGATGATCCCCCGCTGGGTGGACCTGGGAACCGACCGGATCCGGATGGGCAGGATGATGGCGGAGACGCCTCCCTCCCGGAACCAGCCCGACGAGGGTCGGGGGCCGGACCTGGAGATGCTCGTGGCCGGGTACCGGGACATGGACGCCGTGGTGGCCGGGATGCCGGAGCCGAGTTCCGGGCTTCCCCCCTGGGTGGGACTCGGGGGACTGTCGGGGCGGGTGGTGTTCCGGGCCACGGCCCTCTACTCGCAGGTCATCAGGAAGTCCCTGGATCCCTCCTGTCTCACCGGTCGGGACCGCTTCGAGGCCGAGGTGGGCGAGCTGGAGGAGTGGGTCGAGCGGATCGTGGCCCACGAGGGTGACGGGTCGCACCCGACGGCCGATCGGGAGTGGGCCTCGCGGGTGGTGGCGGTCGAGAAGCGGTCGGTGGCCGGCCAGGAGATCCCGTGGTTCCTGGCCGATGTGTCCACCGGGGAACTGCGCACCCCCGGGGAGAACCTCGGAGATGGCGGGTTCCGTTCCACCGGTCTGGAGGGACTCAACCGGCGCTGGCGGGACACCGGTGAGCGTTCGGCCAACCTGCAGACCGATCTGATACGCATCAGCCTGGAGGGCTCGAGGCCATCCCCATCCGTGAGGGGGGGAGGGGCCCGATCGGGGGCGGACGTCGGAGTTGGATCTCGTGGTTCGCTGGCCACGCTGACGGGGGCCTCGGGGGTTCCCGACGTGGTGGAGAGGGCGGTGGAGATCGGCCGGAGGCTGAGAGACCGGGCGGTGGAGGAGGAGGGGGGAGGTCTGTGGTGGGTGGACTCCCGGAACCAGGGCCGGACAGCGGTGAGGGTCCCGGCCCTGGGGGACCGGGGTCTGCACACCGGGTCATCGGGGGTGGCCCTGTTCCTGGCCGCCCTGGCCCGGGTGACTGGTGACACCGCGTGGGGGGATCTGGCCCGCCGCGCCGTTCGGGGAGCCTTGGCCGCCGACGTCGTCGGGCCGACCGGGACGGTGGAGGAATCAGAGGGTGGAGGTTGGCCCGGGGGTGGTCCCGGTCCCTGGGAGTTGGCCGGAGGGGTGTCGGGTCGGGCCTGGGCCGCGCTGGTGGTGGGAGATCTGCTGGGCGATGGCGATCTGGGCCGGGAGGGGACTCAGATCATGTCCACGATGCCGACGCCGGGTTTGGGGCCCCTCGACCCCCTCGACGTGTTCGGTGGTTGGGCCGGGCCCCTGTTGGCGGTCACGGCCATGGCCGCGAGGACCGGTTCGGGAGCCCTGGCCGAGGTGGCGGGGAACCTGGGCCGGCGCATCGTGTCCTCGCTGGCCGAAAGGGAGGACCCCCGCTGGCCCGCTGGCCACCGGCGAATTGGTTTCGCCCACGGATCCACGGGAATCTCCCTGGCCGTGGCCCGGGCCGGGGCGATCTCGGGCGACGGTTCGCTCACATCGGCGGCGGAGTCCATGGTGACCGCGGAAAACGAGAGG
>JALSTE010000140.1 GCA_026983855.1 Acidimicrobiia bacterium | reverse complement strand
GACGGCCGCGTGCTCGGTCACGTCGCGGGCCAGGGCCACGAAGTGTCCCCCGCCGGATCTGGTCGGAATCCACTGGGCCACCACCTGAACGGTCAGATCCCTTCCGGCGCGGGTCCGGTGCACGGTGCGGTAGGCGCAACTCGGCACCTGGGCCCGCTTCAGGGGATCCAGGAGACGGACCAGGGACTCCCGGTCGAATTCGGGACAGAAGTGAAGGGGGGTCATGGCCTTGAGTTCGTCGGCGTCGTAACCGAGTTGACGGACGGCACCCTGGTTCACGAAGGAGACGGCCAGGGTGGTGTCGTCGAACACGTAGAGGGCGTCCTCGGCGGCGTCGAGGGACGAGAGAACCTCGTACATCCGTGACTCGGCCTCGACCCGGTCGGACACGTCGCGGACACTGGCCACGACCACCCGCCCGGTGGCCGACCCCGAGCGATCCGACCCTTCGGCCCCCGTGGTGGCGGGACTCCATGACACCGACTCCAGCTCGATCGGGGTGAGACTGATGTCGGCGAAGAAGGTGCTGCCGTCGGCTCGACGGGCGACTAGATCGAGACCCATCCCCATGGGACGGGACCGGACCTGATCCTCGAAGTCCCGGCGCCGACGCAGATGCTCTCGCCGGACGGATTCGGGCACCAGATCCTCTATCGACCTGCCATTCAGGCCACCCTCCCCGTAGCCGAACAGCTTCTCGGCCCGAGGGTTGGCGTAGACGATGGCCCCCCGGTGCACCACCAGGATTCCGTCGGCGGAGCCCTCGACCAGGGCCAGGGCCAGTTCGGGAGCCAGTCCCAGCCACGGCTTGTCTCCACTCATGGTCCGCCTGCCTGTCATGGGGCCTGCCCCGGCGATGGCTCCGGAGTCGTGGCCGGTGGGCCACCCGCCCACCCTACCGACCACCCGGTACCAGGCGAAAAGTTTTGTCCAGTTACATAATGGGTCTTGTCCTCTCCAATAGGTGTCACTAGTGTCACACCACGAGGGGCACGCGGGCCACCGCCCGTCCACCGCGGCTCGGTACCCATACCGCGACCCGACGTCACGGACCGGCTGTCCGGCGTTCCCCACCGACCCCCACGCCGAGGAGCGCACCGACATGGCCAACGTCGTAAGAGCAGCCATCGCCCAGACCGAATGGACCGGCGACAAGGACTCCATGATCGCCGAGCACGTCCGGCTGGCCCGCGAGGCCTCCGCCCAGGGGGCCCGGGTCATGTGCTTCCAGGAGCTGTTCTACGGCCCCTACTTCTGCCAGGTGCAGGACGCCAAGTTCTACGAGTACGCCGAGTCGATCCCCGACGGACCCACCACCAAGCTGATGGCCGACCTGGCCAAGGAGCTGGGAATGGTGCTCGTACTGCCCATGTACGAGGAGGAGCAGCCCGGGCTGCTCTACAACACCGCCGCGGTGATCGACGCCGACGGCACATATCTCGGCAAGTACCGCAAGAACCACATCCCCCAGGTGAAGGGCTTCTGGGAGAAGTTCTACTTCCGCCCCGGGAACCTCGGCTACCCGGTGTTCAACACCGCGGTGGGCAGGATCGGGGTCTACATCTGCTACGACCGTCACTTCCCCGAGGGCTGGCGGGCCCTGGGACTCAACGGGGCCCAGATCGTCTTCAATCCCTCGGCGACCAGCAGGGGGCTCTCCGCCTATCTTTGGCAACTGGAACAGACGGCGGCCGCCGCCGCCAACATGTACTACGTCGGGGCCATCAACCGGGTGGGGGTCGAGGACCTCGGCGACAACGACTTCTACGGCACGTCCTACTTCGCCAACCCCCGGGGGCAGTTCGTCGACGGCACCGCCTCCGACCAGGACGCCGAACTGGTGGTCCGGGACCTGGACCTGGACCTCATCGCCGAGACCCGTAACCAGTGGGCGTTCTACCGTGACCGCCGCCCCGAGACCTACGGCGACCTCTGCGCCGACTGAGCCCGCTGGGGTGCTCACGGCCCGCTGGATCCCTGTCCGACATCCCCTCCTCCCCGAAAGAAGAACAGAGAGCGACCATGACCCACCGGGAACTGCTCGAGCGACACAAGCGGGTGATGCCATCGTGGCTGGCCCTGTACTACGACCAGCCCATCTCCATCGTGCGGGGTGAGGGCCGCCACGTCTGGGACGCCGAGGGCAACAGGTACCTCGACTTCTTCGGCGGGATCCTCACCACCATGACCGGCTACGACGTACCCGAGGTGGTCGAGGCCATCAGGGAGCAGGCCGACAAGATGCTCCACACCTCCACCCTGTACCTGATCGAGCCCATGATCGAACTGGCCGAGAAGATCTCGGGGCTGACCGACATACCCGACGCCAAGGTGTTCTTCACCACCTCCGGCAGCGAGGCCAACGACGCAGCCGTGCTGCTGGCCACCAGTTACCGGCAGTCGAACCAGATGCTGGCCATGCGCAACAGCTACCACGGCCGGTCCTTCACCACCATGGCCCTCACCGGAAACCGGGCCTGGTCGGCCTCCAGCCTCTCGGGGCTGTCCGTCAGCTACGTGCACGGTGGCTACCGCCTGCGCAGCCCCTACGGACATCTCCCCGACGCCGCCTACACCGAGGCCTGCGTCCAGGACCTCCGGGACGTCATCACCATGACCACATCGGGCGACGTGGCGGCCATGATCGCCGAACCCATCCAGGGTGTCGGTGGTTTCGCCACCCCCCCCGACGGCTTCTTCGGGGCCATGAAGGAGGTGCTCGACGAGTACGGGATCCTCTTCATCAGCGACGAGGTCCAGACCGGTTGGGGCCGTACCGGCGAGCATTTCTGGGGGTATCAGGCCCACGATCTCGTTCCCGACATCCTCACCTTCGCCAAGGGGGTCGGCAACGGACTGACCATGGGTGGTGTGGTCGCCCGTCCCGAGCTCATGGACTGCCTCACGGCCAACTCGATCTCCACCTTCGGTGGGAATCCCCTGAGCTGCGCCGGGGCCCTGGCCAACCTCGACTACCTGCTCGACCACGACCTCCAGCAGAACAGCCTCAAGGTCGGCAACCAGCTCATGACCGCCCTGGGTCCGGTGGTGGAGTCCCAGCCCTGGCTGGCCGAGATCCGGGGCAAGGGTCTCATGCTGGCCCTGGAGACCGTGGTTCCCGGCGGGTTGGATCCGGCTCCCGAGTCGGCCTCGGCCCTCATGGAGGCCACCCGCAGGCGTGGGCTGCTGATCGGCAAGGGCGGTCTGTACGGCAATGTCCTGCGCATGGCCCCGCCCCTGAGCCTGACCGAGGCCGAGGCCGAGGCCGGACTGGAGATCCTCGTCGAATCGATCGAAGAGGTGGGCGGCCAACTGGCCTAGGGCGCTCCGCCCCCGGTCGCTGACCTAGCCTGCCCGACAGAACCACAAGAACCATCCGGTCGGTTCCGACCGGGCTCTCAACGGAGGGGAGACAGACCATGAAGACCCTGATCAAGGGTGGGGAGGTCATAAGCGCCACGGGGGCCTCACCCGCCGACGTGCTCATCGAGGACGACAAGATCCTCGCCCTCCTGAGTCCCACCATGAGTGCGGGAATCGACGCCGACACCGTCATCGACGCCACCGGAAAGTACGTCATCCCCGGTGGGGTCGACGTGCACACCCACATGGAACTTCCGTTCGGTGGCACCACCGCCTCCGACGACTTCGAGAACGGCACCCGGGCCGCCGCCTGGGGAGGCACCACCACCATCGTCGACTTCGCGGTCCAGAATGAGGGCGAGAGCGTCCGGGAGAGACTCGACGCCTGGTTCGCCAAGGCCGAGGGCCGGTGCGCCATCGACTACGGCTTCCACATGATCCTCGGCGGGGTGGACGACGTCGCCCTCAAGGAGATGGACACCCTCGTGGAGGAGGGCATCACCAGCTTCAAGCTGTTCATGGCCTACCCCGGGGTGCTCTACAGCGACGACGGGAAGATCCTGCGGGCCATGCAACAGGCCGCC
>JALSTE010000139.1 GCA_026983855.1 Acidimicrobiia bacterium | reverse complement strand
ATTTGCCTCGTAAACGGAGTCAACGCTGAGTATGATCAGGCGATTTCGGCTACTTCCTTTAGTGTTCTTGTGGCGATAGCTATTTTCGTGGGCTCTGTGGGTTTGGGTGAGGGTTCGGCTTCGGCGGTTGGGAACAATTACTTCGTGAATTCGACGTGCAGCTACAGAGTTTCCGGGTTCCAACATTGGGGAAAGGCCGCGGCCTCGACCAGGGAGCTCCACTACTGTGGACATCTGAAGGTGTACCTCCACTATGGGGGCCTGTTCTCCGGGTGGACCACCAAGAAGGGGCCAACCCTCACCAACTACCTGAAGGTGACCGCTGGGTACCACGACTGGAAGATCGCCCTGGGAGCGGTGTCAAACGATGGCTACGTGTGGCGCGGTTTCTGCAACCAGATCTACTGCTAGCCTGGTTCGAGCAGGGTCGGTCGATGCTGGTGAAGGCCGACGACCGGCCGTGAGGAACAGTGGGAGGTGGAGTTCGGATGACGCCTTTGTGTCGGGGTCGGGCAGTCGGGCCATCAACGGGCCGGCGGGGATCCCCGTTGGTCCTGGCCGCTCGGCTGGTGGTGGTCCTGGTCGCGGTCGCACTGCTGGGTGCCGCCTGTGGCGCTGATACACCAACTGCGGGGGAATCCAAGGAATCCCACGAGGCCCAACTGGCTCAGTTGCGGGCCCAGACCATCGCCAGGATCCCCGGGGCCAGCGACCTGCAGCGGGAGATACTGTCGGATCTGTACGTGAGCCCCGCTGAGGCGGACCGGGCCGCGGCCGACGTGATCGACTGCATGGCCCAACAGGGTTACGAGACCACGGCGAAGTGGGATTCGGTCGACAGCACCATGCAGTTCACCACCAGGAACAAGAACGGCCCTCAGCAGACCAGAGTTGTGATGGACCAGTGCTGGAACGAGAGGTTCGGGGTCGTCGGGGAGATGCTGGCCGCGCAGGGCGCGCTGAGCTTCGAGCAGACCCAGGCCCTGGAACGCAGGATGATCGCCTGCCTGGCGGAGTCCGGCATCGAGGTCGACCAATGGCCCACCGACATCGCCCAGGGGGATCTATCGGTCGAGAGCGACTGCTACGACCGATCAGTCTCCGGTCTCTAGGGTCGGCTCCCCCCGATGCCGGAATCAGGTTCGAGCGGTTCAGGGGTTCGTCTTCTCTACCAGGTGCTGGTGGTGGGAATCCTCATGCCGGTACTGGCCGCGGTCGTGCTCTGGAGATACTCACCCCCCTCACCACTGGCCCAGGATCGTGAAGCCCCCCCGGTGGTCGTGCAGCCGGTACCCGTCACCGGGGACCTCCGGCGGGTGGCGACGATCGAGGTCGAATGGTCGACACCGCCGGTACTCCGTTGGGCCGGACCGGGTGGTGTCGTGACCTCACTACCGGGTGGGGATCGTCGCCAACTGAGATCGGGGGACACCCTGGCCGTCGTGTCGGGAGTACCCGTCATCGTGTTGGCGACGTCGGAACCGATGTACCGGGACATAGGTCCGGGAGTCAGAGGGTCCGATGTGGCGGACCTGAGTCGGGCCCTGGTCGCTCTGGGCTACCTCCCGGGCGACGACGTCTCCGACCGGGTCACCCAGCGGGTACGCCGTGCCATCGTGGCCCTCAACGCCGACCGCGGTTTGAGGTCGAGTGTTCTGCGACGTGATTCAGTGGTGTGGCTCCCCTCTGACCCCTTCGGGGTGGGAGAGGTGACGCTGATCGTCGGGAGCGAGGCCCCGGCCCCGGGCACGGTGGTGGCGTCGGGGCGGGCGGAAGTCGTCAAGGGGCGTGTGGTCGATGGCGACGCAGCCTCGGGATCCCCGACCCCGGGGGCTGCCGGGGAGTCCCGGGTGGCCGAGTGGAACGGACTGGATCTGGAGGTGGAGGGTTCCACCCTGACCGACACCGCCCGACGGGAGTTGACCCGGGTCCTGACACCCGACGAGACCGAACTCGGGTCGGCGGTGCTGAGACTCAGGGACCCCGTGCCCCTCTGGCGCGTACCCTCCGCTGCGGTGGTGGTCGGTGGGGCCGGGCAGGAGTGTGTGATCACCCCCGACCTCGCCGCTCACCCGGTTGAGGTGGTGGGAGGCGGGGCGGGGTACGTGGAGCTGATGCAGTCACCCCCACCGGAGATACTCGGCAATCCACTGGATCTGGTCGAACCCGCGGTGTGCGCCCCTGACTCCCCATGACCACCGATGAGATCGCCACCGTCGGCTCGGCCTCCCTCCACCTCTCCTCGGTCTCCCACCGGTTCGGCAGGGATGGACCCTGGGTGTTCAGGGGCGTGGACCTGAGCCTGTCGGCCGAGGGGAAGGCGGTCGCGGTGGTGGCCCCTTCGGGTTCGGGCAAGACGACGTTGTTGGGGATCATCGGTGGTCTCATCAGGCCCACCGAGGGTGAGGTCACGTGGCTGACGGAGTCGGGGAGGCCCGCTGACGCCCGGTCCTGCTGCGCCTGGGTGCTCCAGACCACCAACGCCCTGGGCCGAAGGACGGCTCTGGAGAACGTGGCCATGGTGGCCATGGCCGAGGGCGACGGTTTGGGGTCCGGCAGGGAACGGGCGGCCGCCGCACTCGCCGCCGTGGGGCTGGGGGAGGTCGTCGACCGGGAGGCGCGGAAGCTCTCGGGCGGGGAACTCCAGCGCGTCGCCGTCGCCCGGGCCCTCGTGTCGAAGGCGCCGTTCATCCTCGCCGATGAACCCACGGGCCAGCTCGACTCGGGGACATCGGCGGCGGTCATCGAGGCCCTTCTCGGATCGGTGCGTTCCGGTGGGAGGGGCCTGGTGGTCGTGACCCATGACCACCGGATCTCCGATCGATGTGACCGGGTGTACGGCTTGGAGGGTCACCTGGAGGAGACGACTTGAGCTGGAGGGCCGACTGCCTCGCCCACGAAGGGGCCAGGAATGTCTTGAGGGGAGGTTTCCGTACCCTGCTCGTACTGGGTTCCATCGTGATCGGGGTCTCCGTCACCGTCATCGCCGTGGGCTCTCAGGTGGACGGGTTCATGGTCGATGAGGCCTCCCTGGCCGGGGAGGGGGGATTCGTGCTCCGGGCCCTACCCGGCTCCAACTCCCCGGACGGCATCGACTCCGCCCGTTGCGAGAACCTGCGGTCACAGGACGGTGTCGTGGCCGCGGGATCCGTCGTCACATCTGACTTCATCGAGTTGGCATCCTTCCCGGGGACCCGGATCCGCAAGGTGGATGTCAGCCCCGGACTATCCGGCGTGTTCCATCTCGGCATAGATCCGGGGGCGATGGGGGTATTCGTGGACTCCTCGCTCCGGGAGGAGTTCGGACTGGGTGTGGGCTCGGTCCCGGGGGTCGTGGACGCCCCGGGTGGGGAGGAGAGCTTCCCGGTCGTGGGGGTCCTCACCTCGACCCAGGGGGTGGAGGAACTACGTCGGGCCCTCGTCGCTGTGGTCCCGCCGGAGGGGCCCGGCGAGGCCTGTTTCGTTCTGGCCCGACCCGATCGCTACGAGGCTCTCCGGGACGCCGACCTTGTTGCCCTGCTGCCCGTGGACAACTCGATCGCCCTGGTCAGCGAAGTGGTTCCCCGGGGCAGCGGGTTCTCGATCGGTGACCGCTACCGGTCCCGGCGGACCCGCCACCTGTGGATCGTCTTCGGAATGATGATCGTCGCCGTCTCCGAACTGGTCAGGCGTACCCGGCGCAGCGAGCTGGCCCTGTACCGCTCGGTCGGGACCTCCCCGGTGGAGCTGACCTGGTTGCTGATCGTGGAGAACCTGTGGCTGTCGTTCCTCGCCCTTCCCGTCATAGCTGGGGTTCTGGTGATCTGGGTCGCGGTGAACCACCCGTTCCGGGCGTCCCTGGCCCACGGGCTCCACGACGGGGCCCTGATTCTCGTGGTGGTCGTGGCCCAGCTACCGCTCATGGCCGCGGTGGCGGGTTCTCGATCGGTCATGGACGGCCTCAAGGACCGTTGATGCGGGGGTCCGCCGGGGGC
>JALSTE010000138.1 GCA_026983855.1 Acidimicrobiia bacterium | reverse complement strand
GGAGATAAGCCTGGCCCACCGGGGGGTGTTGTTCCTCGACGAGATGGGCGAGTTTCCCTCCTCGGTGCTGGAGACCCTGCGCCAACCACTCGAGCAGGGCACGGTGAGGGTCACCCGGGCCTGCGGGTCGGCGTCCTTCCCGGCCCGGTTCCTTCTGGTGGCGGCCATGAATCCGTGTCCGTGTGGGGAGGCGGGGAGGCCCGGTGCCTGCCGTTGCTCGGAGATGGCCCGTCTCCGCTACGCCCGTCGCCTGTCGGGTCCCCTGCTCGACCGCTTCGATCTGCGGATCCTGATTCAGCGTCCCCCGGCCGACTCGGTCCTGGGGGGACCCGACGGGGAGTCCTCGGCCGAGGTGGCCGAGAGGGTGGCCCGGGTCCGGGAGAGGTCGCGGGCCCGGGGTCCCTCCACCAACGCCGAGATCCGCCCGGAGTGGATCGACGAGCTGGCCCCCCTCGACGATGAGGCCCTGGCCCTGCTGGAGGGCGGGCTCCGCAGTGGCGGACTCAGCCCCCGTGGTGTCCACCGGGTGAGGACGGTGGCCCTCACCATCGCCGACCTGGCCGGGGACGACCCACCCCTGACCCCCGCCCACGTCTCGATGGCCCTGGGGCTGCGGCTGGAACCCGCCCACCTGCTGAGGGCGGTGGCGTCGTGACCACCCCGTTGAGATCGGTCGCGGCCCCCACCGAGGAGGACCTGGCCCACCTGGTGGCCATGAGCAGTCTGGACGGTCTCGGGCCCTCCCGCCTCTCCGCCGTGCTGGAGGGTCGCTCCCCGGCCGAGGCCTGGGAGGTGCTGAGAACCGCCTCCACCCGGCCCGAGGATCCCCTGGGGTGCTGCCGGGGGGTGAACCCCGGGCGACTGGTGAGGTGGGCCGAGGAGGCCCGGCGGATCGACCCCGTCGCCCTGCTGGCCCGGCACCGGGAGCTGGGGGTGGACGTGATGACCGCCACCGACCCGGACTGGCCCCCGGCCCTGCTGGGGGATCCCGAACCCCCCCTGCTGCTGTTCGGTCGGGGTCCGGTGAGGATCGGCGCCGATCCGGTGCGACCCTCGGTGGCGGTGGTGGGGACCCGGAGGTGCACCTCCTACGGGAGGTCCCTGGCCGGTGAGCTGGGGGAGGCCCTGGCCCGGGCCGGGGTCACCGTGGTCTCGGGACTGGCCAGCGGTATCGACGCCACCGCCCAGCGGGCGGCCCTCGACGCCGGGGGGCGGGTGGTGGGGGTCGTGGGCAGCGGTCTGGACCGGGTGTACCCCAGCTCCAGCCGGACCCTGTGGCGGGATCTGTCCGAGCGGGGGAGGTTGTTCAGCGAGTGTCCCCTGGGTCTCTCCCCGGCCCCGTGGCGGTTCCCGGCCCGCAACCGGATCGTGGCCGCCCTCGCCGATGTCGTGGTGGTGGTGGAATCGGCCGAGCGGGGTGGCTCCCTCTACACCGTGGACGCCGCCGTGGAGCGGGACCGCCCGGTCATGGCGGTTCCGGGCCCCATCCGGAGTCCCGCCTCGCGGGGGACGAACCGTCTCATCGCCGACGGCTGCGCCCCGGTCTGCGACGTGGGGGACGTGCTGACGGCCGTGGGGATGCTCTCGGAGGGGTCGGCGGGTTCGCCCCGGCCCTCCAGGGTTGATCCCGGGCCCGGGCTAGCCGGGGCCCCGGCCCTGGTGCTCGACGCCCTGGGTTGGGAGTCCCAGACCCTCTCGGGGCTGTGCCTGGCCACCGGGCTGGAACCGGCGGGGGTCACCACCGCCCTGTTCCATCTCGAGGCCCGGGGCACGGTCCACTGTCAGGGGGGATGGTGGCAGAGGGTGAGATGAGGCGGTCACCCGGTGCCGGTCGACCCGGGAAGGGGGGAGGTACCTTGGGAGCGGTGGCACCCGATGAGATCGAGCTCGACCCCGAGGGCACGCCGGACCCCTGGGCGCTGTCCGACTTCCTGAGGTCGCTGACGGGGTTGTCCGAGGCCACCCGCCGGGCCTACCGCACCGACCTGAGGCTGCTCGTGGAGTGGTGCGCCCGGGGGTCGATCGACGACCCCGACCTGGTCACCGACCGGGTGCTGCGGCGCTTCGTCGCCTACCTGGCCGCCCGGGGCTACGCCTCCAAGACCGTCGCCCGCCGTATCTCCTCGGTGCGCCGCTACTTCGCCTGGCGGCTGCGCAGCGGTAGGGGCGGGCTCGATCCCGCCCTCGGCCTCAGCGCCCCCGGCGGGGAGTCGCGTCTGCCCCGGGTGCTGAGGCCCGACGAACTCGATCACCTGCTGGGGGTCGACACCGATGGCACGGCGGCTGACGACACGGCGGCTGGGCACACGGCGGCTGACGTCACGGCGGCCAGGGACACGGTGGTGGTGGAGTTGCTCTACGGATCGGGTCTGAGGGTGGCCGAGCTGTGCGGCGTGCGCACCCCCGACCTGGACCTCGAGGGTGGCTGGGTGAGGGTCATGGGCAAGGGCTCCCGGGAGCGACGGGTGCCGCTGTCCCCGCCGTCGGTGGCCGGTCTGCGCAGGTGGTTGGAGTCGGACCGGCGGGATTTCGTGGATCGGGTCACCGGTGGGGTCGACGCCGACCCCACGTTCCTGTTCCTCAATCGTCGGGGTCGGGTGATGACCCCCCGCGACGTGCGGCGGGTGGTCGACCGCCGGGCCGCGGAACCCACCCACCCCCACGCCCTGCGTCACACCTTCGCCACCCACCTACTGGACGGGGGAGCCGATCTCCGGAGCGTTCAAGAACTACTCGGACATGCCGATCTGGGAACCACCCAGCTCTACACCCACGTCAGCCGGGAGAGGTTGAGGGCGGTCTACGAGCAGACCCACCCCAGGGCATGAGACTCCGAGGATCCGGTGAGCGAGAACCGAGACGACAAATCGACGAGCCGCTCCGATGTGGCCCACCTCTGGGAGGACTACTCGGCCACCCGCTCCCAGGACGCCCGTGACCGTCTGATCATCCACTACGCCCCCCTGGTGAAGTTCGTGGCCGGGCGGGTGGCGTCGGGCCTGCCCCGCAGCGTCGAGCAGGCCGAGCTGGTCAGCAACGGGATCTTCGGTCTGATGGACGCCATCAACCGGTTCGAGCCCGAGCGGGGTTTCAAGTTCGAGACCTACGCCATGTCCCGGATCAGGGGGGCGATGATCGACGCCCTGCGCTCCTATGACTGGGTGCCCCGGTCGGTGAGGGCCAAGGCCCGCCAGTTGGAGAGGGCCACCGCCGTCTTCGAGTCCCGCCATCACCGACCCCCCACCGACGCCGAGCTGGGCGAGATGCTGGGGTTGACCGTGGAGGCGGTGCGGACGGCCATGCGCCAGGTGGCGGCGTCGGGGGTGCTGGCCCTCGACGACCCCTTCGGCGGTGACGGGGGTGAGAACCTGACCCTGGGGGACCTGGTCACCGACGGCGAGGACGACCCGGTGGAGGAGTTCGAGCACGAGGAACAGCGCCACGTGATCGCCCAGCAGATCGACCGGCTGCCCCAGCGGGAGAAGCTGGTCCTGGCCCTCTACTACTACGAGGGTATGAACCTGGCCGACATCGGCAAGGTCCTCGGTGTGACCGAGAGCCGGATCTGCCAGATCCACACCAAGGCGGTGCTTCACCTCAAGGCCCGGCTGGCGGCCGTGAACCGTGACGTGGGCGCCCTCATCTCCCGGGACTGAGGCGGCCCTTCCCCCCGTGACCGGTGGCCCCTAGGCTCTGGTGGCACCAGGTTCTTCCCCCTTCATCGATTCGTGGCGGACCACGTCCGCCGAACCACGGGGGAGAACTCGTGAGGATCAGCACAGGGGTGCGGCGGTGGGGGCCGTGGAGGTGGCGGATGGGAGGGCGCCGGGGCCGCGGGCTGATGACCCTGGCGGGCCTGGTCCTGGGTTCGGGACTCCTGACCTGGTGGTCCGGGGCGGTCGGGACGGCGGCACTCGGCGGTCGGAACCCATCGCCGATGGCCGTGTTGGTCGCCGGCACCCGGCCCGACGATCCG